>DATFQP010000243.1:0-6266 GCA_035264145.1 Propionibacteriaceae bacterium | reverse complement strand
CCGCAGCCGGTCGAGCACGAACTGCTCGACGATCCGAGCGTCCGGTGTGAACTCGGGGAAACCGGACAGCGGCTTGGGGCGACTCAACGCACCTCTCCTAGGCCGACGCTGCCAGATGCCGATCTTGCAGGTATGGGTTGCCCGCACGTTCACGGGCCATCGTGGTCTGCGGGCCGTGGCCGGGCAGCACCGCAACGCTATCTGGTAGCGGGAGCACCTTCGTCCGCAGGCTTCTCAGCATGTCGGCCTGGCTACCACCTGGCAAATCAGTACGACCGATCGAGCCCGCGAACAAGACGTCCCCGGAGAAAAGCACGGAGTCCACCTCGGCAGAGGCCGAACCGGCCTCCTCGCGCTCGTACGGGCTACGGAACATGACCGAGCCAGCTGTGTGCCCCGGTGCATGAATGGCCTCGAAGTCCACGCCCGCAACGCTGATCGTCACCCCGTCGGTCAGCTCTCGCACATCGTCGGGCTCCGCAAAGTGCGCGGTGCTGCCGGTCAACCGGGACAGCAGAGCCCGCGTCTCCTCGCCCATGGCCCGCAGCGGGTCGATCAGCAGGTCACGATCCTCAGGGTGCACCCAGCAGACCGCCTCGTACTGCCGGCACAGCGGGGTTACGGAAAACATGTGGTCGAGGTGCCCGTGCGTCAGCAGGGCCGCGACCGGATGGAGCCGGTACCGGGCGATCACGTCGGCGACCCCGTCTGCCGCGTCCATGCCCGGATCGACAATCACGCACTCCCCACCGACCGCTCCGGCGACCAGGTAGCAGTTGGTCTGCCAGGGTCCCGCCGGGAACGACGCGATGAACACTCAACCGAGAATATCGGGCAGGATTGATGGCGTGAGTGAAGGCGCGGCTCCGGCCTCGTTCGGGCGAGTAGACCCGGATGGCACGGTCTATGTCCGCACCGAGGCCGGTGAGCGCAGCGTGGGACAGGTTCCCGGCGTCCCGGCCGAGGAAGCGTTGGCTTTCTTCACCCGCCGCTTCCAGTCCCTCGAGCTCGAGGTCTCACTGCTGGAGACCAGGATCGCCTCCCAGACCGTGTCCCCAGAGGACGCCTTGGCCTCGATCAAGACGGTGCGCGCGGCGGTCGGCCAGGCGCACGCCGTCGGCGATCTGGACGGCCTGCTGCGGCGGCTGGACGCGCTGGTACCCGTCATCGCCGAGCATCGGGCCGAGCGGAAGGCAGCACGGTCCCGGCAGACTCAGGAGGCGCGTGAGGCCAAGGAGCGCTTCGTCCTCGAGGCCGAAAAGCTCGCCGGCGGCAACGACTGGCGAGGCGGCGTGAACCGCTTCCGGGCACTTCTGGAGCAATGGAAGGCGCTGCCCCGGCTCGACCGAGCTACCGACGACGAGCTCTGGCACCGGTTCTCCAGTGCCCGGACGACCTACACCCGTCGGCGGAAGGCCCAGTTCGCCCAGCTCGCCGAACAGCGGGAAAGCGCCCGGGTGATCAAGGAGCAACTGGTCGACGAAGCCGAAGCGCTAGCGAGCTCCACTGATTGGGGACCGGTAACCAGCCGGTACCGGGACCTGATGGCCCGCTGGAAGGCGGCTGGCCCGGCGCCGCGGGAGGTCGACGAGATCTTGTGGAAGCGGTTCCGCGCGGCCCAAGACACGTTCTTCGGGGCGAAACAGGCCGCGCTGTCGGTGCAGGATTCGGAGTTCCGATCCAACCTGGCCGCCAAGGAGGCCCTGCTCGTTTCGGCCGAGAAACTGCTGCCCGTCACCGACGTGACTGCCGCCAGAGCGTCCTATCGTGCGTTGTTGGAGAAGTGGACCGCGATCGGCAAGGTTCCTCGGGACGCGATCCGTCCGCTGGATCTCCGACTGAAGGCGATCGAGAAGGCCATCTCCGATGCCGAACAGGAACGGTGGCGGCGCAACAACCCAGAAGCTCGCGCCCGGGCCGAGGACACGGCAGCCAAGCTGGAGGCTCAGATCGATGCGCTCGAGGACAAGGCGGCCAGAGCAGAGGCCCGCGGCGACCAACGGACCGCCCGGGAAGCCGCCGCATCCGCCGCCACCTACCGCGAGTGGCTGACCCAGGCCCAGCGAGCCGCCAGCGAATTTGGCGGCTGAGTCGTTAGGCCCGTCAGGCGTCTAGAGCTTCGCTGTGAGAGCCATTTCAGTGGAGCTCGAGAGCTGCACTGTCAGAGCCATTGCAGTGAAGCTCGAGAGCTTCAATCTCAGAGCCGCCGCAGTGAACGGTCCTATTGCTGGATCCTGTAGACGTCGAACACGCCGGGGACGCCGCGGACCGCGGAGAGCACGTGGTCGAGATGGGTCGGAGCCGCGGTCTCGAACGTGAAACGGACCTTGCAAATGCGGTCCCGACTGGTGTTCAAGGCGGCAGACAAGATGTTCACATGCTGGTCGGACAGGGATCGGGTGATGTCGGACAGGAGCCGGTTGCGGTCAATGGCCTCTACCTGGATGGCAACCAGGAAAGAGCTGTTGGCGGTCAGCGCCCACTCGACACCGACCAGCCGCTCGGGTTCGGATCTCAGATTGTCTGCGTTCGTGCAGTCGGTGCGGTGCACCGAAACGCCGCTGCCTTTGGTGACGAAGCCGAGGATGTCGTCACCCGGAACCGGTGTGCAGCACTTCGCCAGTTTGACCAGCAGATCGGAGGCGCCGAGCACGTGCACGCCGGAGTCGGGAGCGGTTCCGCTTGGACGCTGGCGCTCGTGGACGACCCGGTCCTCGCTGGTCTCGTCCGCGGCCGCGTCCTCGCCGCCCTCGACGCTTATCAGGCGGTTCACAACCGCCTGCGGGCCGACGTTACCCTCGCCCACTGCCGCGTACAGGCTCGAGACGTCAGCCAGCTTGAAGTAGCCGGCAACCGCGGTCAGATGCTCCAGGGTGAGCAGCCGTTGCAAGGGCAGCCCGGCCTTGCGCATCTGGCGGGCGAGGGCGTCCCGGCCGGCCTCGATGGACTCCTCACGGCGTTCCCGGGTGAAGTAGTGGCGAATCTTGTTGCGGGCCCGGGGACTACGCACGAACTCCAACCAGTCCCGGCTGGGGCCGGCATTCTCCGACCTCGAGGTGAGGATCTCGACCATGTCGCCATTGGTCAGCTGGGACTCCAGCGGCACGAGACGCCCGTTCACCCGGGCGCCGATGGTCCTGTTGCCGATCTCGGTGTGAATGGCGTAGGCGAAATCGATCGGAGTCGACTCCTGCGGCAGGGTGACCACTTCACCCTTCGGGGTGAACACGTAGACCTCGGACGTGTTGATCTCGAAACGCAGTGAATCTAGAAACTCACTGGGGTCGTCGGTCTCCTTGCCCCAGTCGGCGAGTTGCCGGACCCAGCGCAGATCCGAGCCATCACCCCTGGTGCCGTCAAGGGTGCCCTTGGTCTCTTTGTACTTCCAGTGCGCCGCCACCCCGTACTCGGCTTTGCGGTGCATCTCGTCGGTGCGGATCTGGAGTTCGACGGGCTTGCCCTCGGGACCAAGCACGGTGGTGTGCAGCGACTGGTACAGGTTGAATTTCGGCATCGCGATGTAGTCCTTGAACCGTCCCGGCAGGGGGTTCCAGCGGACATGCAGCGCGCCCAGCGCGGCATAGCAGTCGCGCGGGGTCTCGACCAGCACTCTCAGCCCGACCAGGTCATAGATCTCCTGAAAGTCGCGGCCTCGGACCACCATCTTCTGGTAGATCGAGTAGTAGTGCTTCGGCCGGCCGGTGACCGTGGCCTTGATCTTGGCCGCCCGCAGGTCAGCCTCCACCTGAGCGATGACCTGCTGCAGGAATTCGTCGCGGCTCGGGGCAGCCTCGGCGACCATCCGGACGACCTCGTCGTAGACCTTTGGTTGCAGCGTGGCGAAGGCCAGGTCCTCGAGCTCCCACTTGATGGCGTTCATGCCGAGGCGGTGTGCAAGTGGTGCGAAGATCTGCAACGTCTCGGACGCAATCCGCGACTGCTTGTCCGGTCGCAGGTAGTGCAGGGTGCGCATATTGTGCAACCGGTCGGCGAGCTTGATCACCAGCACCCGGATGTCCCGGCTCATCGCCAAGATCATCTTCCGGATGGTCTCGGCCTTCGCCGAGTCTCCGTACTTGATCTTCTCGAGCTTTGTGCAGCCGTCCACCAGCAGCGCGATCTCCTCGCCAAAATCGCGGGCGAGTTGGTTGACGGTGTACGAGCTGTCCTCCACCGTGTCGTGCAGCAACGCGGCACACAGCGTCGGCTCAGTCATGCCGAGCTCGGCCAAAATCGTGGTCACCGACAGCGGGTGGGTGATGTAGGCGTCACCGCTGATCCGTACCTGACCGCGATGACACCGTTCCGCCACCTTGTAGGCCCGAGCGATCAGGTTGAGATCCGCCTTGGGATGGTTCGCCCGTACGATGCGAAAGAGCGGGTCGAGGACCGGGGTCTGCGGTCGCGCGCTCCCGAGTCGAGCGATTCGCTGGCGCATCCTGACCAGCGGCTGGTCGGAGCCGGTTCGAGTCGGTGCTTCGGCGGGCGCCTCGGCCGGGGTCTGCGGCGGCGCCTCAGTCACTTCGAGCTCGGGGGAGGCGCCCGGCGCGGGCTCGGCGGAGTCGGACAGCAGCGCACGCCGCGGCGGCGCACTGCCACGCCGGCCCGTCGTGGGCGTCAGCGGCTTGGTCACCGTCGGGGCGCCTTGCCGCGGCTCGTTCACTGCTGCATCTCTCGTCGCTGCCTGCCCACCTCTGCTGTTATCAGACTGTCACCCGGAGTTGTGACAGCGTCGGAAGTCCCAGTCTAAGCGCGTCGTCAGTTGCCCGTTGACGCTCGTCCTCAGGTCTCCTCGAGCGCTTGCCGCACCACCACGACCTGGTCGCCAGTTTGCAGAGTCGCCACGGTCGGATCGTAGAACCGACGAAGCGTCTTGTTGCGGACCACCGCGATCACACGTTCGCTCCTCACCTCATCTGGGGCCTTGCCCACCTCTTCGGCCGTGACTTGGCGCTCGCCCACCTCCAGTCCCTCGTTCGAGGACAGCAGGTCTTCGATCACCGTGCCGAGATGGGGACTGACGGCGGACAAGCCGAGCAGGCGACCGACCGCTTCAGAAGAGGTGATCACCGCATCGGCCCCGGATTGCCGGACGAGCGAGGCGTTGTCCTCTTCCCGCACGGCGACTACCACATGGGCGCTCGGATTGAGCTGTCGCACGGTCAAGGTCACCAGGATCGCCGAATCGTCCCGGTCCAGGGTGATGATGACTTCCCGGGCCTTGATGATCTCCGCTCTGCGTAACACTTCACGCCGGGTGGCATCGCCCTCGATCGCGGCCAGGCCCTTCAGATTCGCTTCCGCTACGACCCCCGGCCGATTGTCGATGACCACGATCTGGGCGGGATTGGCGTTGGTGACCAGCAAGCTGTCCACCGCACTTCGGCCCTTGGTGCCATAGCCCACCACGACGACATGGTTGCGCATTCGCTTCCTCCAACGGGTGTCTCGAAAAATGCGCCGGCCCTCGTTCGCCAGCACCTCCAATGTGGTGCCGACCAAGAGGACCAGGAAAGCAATACGGAGCGGAGTGACCACCACGGCGTTGAGTACTCGAGCAGCAGGAGTCACGGGAGTGATGTCGCCGTATCCGGTTGTAGTGATGGTCACCGTCGCGTAGTAGATGGAATCGATGAAGCTGACCTGACCGTCATGGGTATCCGTGTAAGACCCACGGTCGCTGTAGACCAGCGTCACCGTGATGGCGAGCAGGACGAGGGCGGCCAAGGCGCGAAGTGCCAGCTCTGCGGCCGGCGTTCGGGTCCGGACCGGCAGGCTGACGAGGGCCTTGTTGCTGCGGTCGGCGTAGCGCGCGCTTCGTTTGCTGAATGGATCTTGGAGGCTCAGTTCAAGCCTCCGCAACGCACAGCGCCGTGACGTTCGAGATTCCCCGGCCGGCAAGGAACTCGCGGCCGGAGAGGAAGCCCAGTTCCATCACGACCGTTACTCCCATCAGTTCCGCGCCGAGCCGGCGCACGAGATCCGCCGTTGCCGCTATGGTCCCGCCGGTCGCCAGGACATCGTCCACGATCAGCACCCGCGCACCGTGGGTGATCGCATCCTCGTGCACCGCCAGCGTCTCCGTGCCGTACTCCAGCTCGTAACTTGTGGTCAACGTGGCCCGAGGCAGCTTGCTCGGCTTGCGAACCGGCACGAACCCGACACCCAATGCGAGCGCGACGGGCGCGCCGAAGATGAAGCCGCGAGCCTCCACACCGACCACCACGTCCACCTCGTCCGGCGCGGCGGCCACGAGCTGGACGATG
>DATFQP010000242.1:0-16310 GCA_035264145.1 Propionibacteriaceae bacterium | reverse complement strand
GGTCGCGGTTGGTGCTGTCTCCTGACGACCTTGAGCCCCGTCGGCATCCCTAGAGCCGGTTGCTTCGGGCTCGAGGAGTGCTGGCCGGGCTCGAAGTCGTGGTAATCGCGGAGGACGGATGAGATCGACGGCCGGCCGGCGCGACGACGACATCGTGCTGAGACCGGGGGCGAACGGAGTGCGGCTGGTGCGCGATCGGGCGTACTTCCGGGCTTACACCTTGCGCGTCGGGGGCACCGACCAGTCCTACGTCGACCTGGACGACCCCCTCCGGCTGGAGTTCGACTACCTGCAACGGATGGCTGACGTCATCGACTGCGCGGCCGCACCTGGACGTCCGCTCCGGGTCGTGCACGTGGGCGGCGCCGCGATGACGCTGGCCCGCTACATCACGGCGACCCGGCGACACTCGGCTCAGCTGGTGCTCGAGCCGGACGCCGAATTGACCGCCTTCGTCCGAGCGCACCTGCCGTTGCCGAAGCGGAGCGGCATCACCGTGCGATCGGTTGACGGCTGCACCGGGGTGGCAGCGTTGCCGAACGGTCACGCCCAGCTGCTGATACTGGACGCGTTCGTCGGGGCGCGGGTTCCCGCTGAGGTCACCACGGTGGAGTTCTTCCGCGACGTTCGCCGAGTGCTGGCCGACACCGGCATCGTCTTGATCAACGTGACGGACCGGGGACCGCTGCCGTACGCCCGCCGAGTGCTGGCCGGGGTGGCGTCCAGCTTTCCGCAGCGCCTGCTGTGCGCGGAGCCCTCAACCCTCAAGGGACGGCGGTTCGGAAACGTCATCATGGTCGGTTCGGCGGGTGCGCTGCCCGTGGCCGAGATCGCGGAGCGCGCGGGCAACGGTCCATATCCCTACCGAGTGCTGCATGGGACCCGAATTACGCAGCTGCTGACCGGCGTTGCTCCGCTGGCTCAGGCCGATGGCCAGCTCTCACCGGAACCGCCTCGGGGACGAACCCACTTCGAGTAGCGCGTCACCGCCTACTCTGGTGGGGTGTCCGCCGGCTATCCGCAGTTCACCGCACCGGGCATCGGCTCCGGTGGTGGGTCCGTGCCGGGTAACGGTTCACCCTGGCTCAGCGACCAGCAACTTCGGCAACTGCCACCGCCACTGCCGCCGAGCGGATATCCACCGCCCGCCGCCGGGGCCCAGCGGCCAGTCGGAATCGGCCTGGCCACCACTCTTGCGGTCACCGCCTCGCTGCAATGGATCTGCGGCCTCACCTTGTTGTGGCTGGTCGTGGTGGCAGGCGCGGACACGCTCAGTCGCAGCGGAACCGAGGGTGCCGTGTTCCACCTGCTGCACCGCTTCGACGTCCGGATGAGCGACGGGCTGGCGGTGCCGCTCTACCTGCTCCCGCTCGCCGCCATGCTCACCGGATTCCTGATCTTGTCGCAACGTCCCTGGACCCGGATCGCCCACACGGCGGTAGGGCTGGTCGCTCTGGGTTGGTCGGCCTGGTGGTTGCAGGATCATCTGGCGTGGTGGGCCGTCGGGGCTCTGTACATCCTGATCGGCTGCCTCGTGCTCTGGACGCCGAGCGCCTCGCGCTGGTACGGGCGGCAGGCCGGCCATCCACCACTGGGCTAGCGCACGGCTATCACGATCTGAGGCGGCCACCGGAGCTGCACGCCCAGGGAGATCAACGTGGCCTGGAAATCGGCCAGCAGAGTGGGATCGGCGCGGACAGCCCGTGGGCGCGTTCGACGGTCGAGGCAGAACGCGGCCAAAGCGCCGGCGGCCTCGCCGACGTTCCATTCGACGGGGTGCAGCCGGTAACAGCCGTTGGTGATGTGCGTGGCACCAAGGCACTTACCGGCCGCCAGTGCGTTGTCGAGCCGCTGCGGCAGCAGGGAGCCCAACGGAATCTGGAACGGGTAGGTCGCGATGTCGAGATACCCCCGACCCGCCGTGCTCGGGTGCAAGTCGATCCGGTAGCAGCCAACCCCGACCGTGTCCGGGAATGGTTCGGCCCGATCCGCGCCAGGGCGAGCCTCGACTCCGACGTGCGTCTCCAGCACGGTGAATTCGGCCGCGATCCGGCGGCTCTCTCGGATGTATGCCGCTGCGGCCAGGCCATCGGGGGTGCCGAGAACCTCGGGGCACAGCCGCAGCTCGGGATACCCCGTACGGCCGCCCGGTCGAGGTGCCTCGGCTTGGAGCCAGTACAGGAAGCACACCGACAATTCCCGCGCCTTCGCCAGCGAAGCAATCCTGGTGGCTTCGGTTACTCCGAGGAGCGGCGTGAGCCAGTAATCCACTTGGGGCCAGTTCACCAGCGTCACATCGGAGACGTCGTCAAGGTAGTGGCCGCCGTACCGGATCCGACGAAACGTCCAGAGGTCGTGCTCACCGGAGGGTGAGAAGAGCGGCCGGCTGAGCGGTCGGCCTGTCTCTGGCTCTTGGGTGGTCCACCCCAGCTGCGGGCCCGGCCAGAATGCGGCACGGTAGCTTCGCCAGAACTCGTATCCATCCGGCCGATCGATGGTGTGGTCCTCGCCCGCCCGCCACTCCACCGCCGCGCACCAGGTGATCGCCTGCTGGTCCAGCGGCTCCGCGGCCCCCTCCAATGCGTGCGGTTCCAGGGTATCCGTGGTCGCTTCCGCACCGATGACAGACTCACAGCCGATCAGCGGCAGCAGGTCACCTTCCTCGGTGGCGTCGAGCACGTACGCAGCGACGACCGTGGACCGGTCGCCGGTCTGTAGCTCCTCGAAGCTGGCAGCCACGACCCGATCGCCTGCCGTCTCCGCGTCTATCGGCCGATGGCCCATCAGGCAACGCAGCAAGCCGGCGGCCTGCGCCGGAGCCAGCATGTCGTCCAGCACCTCTCGGACCACCTCAGGTTCGGCGCTCAGCTGACTGACCCACGCCGCACCGGGGTTGAGCAGCGGATCATGCGCCGCTTTGGGGGTCAGCCGCCTCGTCTGCCGGTATTTCGCCCGAACGGTGTCCCGCAGCCGCCGATAGCTGGCCGTCGTACCAGTGGCCTCCACCCACGGATGTTCATCCGGCGGGACCGCCTGGCTGGTGAGCTGGCCGCCGACCCGGTCGCCCGCCTCGGTCATGATCACGACACGGCCGGCGTTGGTTGCGGCGAGGGCGGCGGCGACCCCGCCACATCCCGCACCGACGACCAAGACGTCGCAGGTCAGATCCATCGATTCGGCCTTATCAGGCGGTCTTCGCCCGACCAGACAGTCGATGCAGTCGGCGGATTGCCTCGTCCAGGACGTCATCCCGTTTGCAGAAGGCCCAGCGCACGTACGGCCGCCCCGCCTCGATGTTGTCGTAGAAGACCTGATGCGGGATGGCAACCACGCCGCAGCGCTTGGGTAGATCGCGGCAGAAGTCGACGCCGTCGGCGTACCCGAGCGGCCGGACGTCGGTGGTCAGGAAATAGGTCCCGCGGGGAAGGGTGGGGATGAGTCCAAGATCACCAAGTCCGTCGGCCAGTCGATCTCGTTTGCGCTGGAGGCTCAGCCGTTGGGTCTCTATCCAGGCATCGCCCTCGGTCAACGCTCGAGCCACGGCGGGCTGGAACGGTGCGCCCGAGACGTAGGTGAGGAACTGCTTGACCGCCGTGATCTCCGCGATCAGTTCCGGAGTGCTGAGCGCCCAGCCGATCTTCCAACCGGTCGCAGAGAACGTCTTGCCCGCTGAAGAGATCCGGACCGTACGCTGCCGCATGTCCGGAAACGCGGCCAACGGCCAATGCTCGGCGCCGTCAAAGAGCAGATGCTCATAGACCTCGTCGCAGATCACGAGCACGTCGTTCTCCACCGCCAGTCGAGCGACCTCGGCCAGCTCGTCCAGGCTCAGTACGACGCCTGTCGGGTTATGTGGTGAATTGATCAGGATCGCTTTGGTGCGCGGGGTGAACGCGGCGGCGAACTCATCCAGGTCCAGCCGGAAGTCGGGTCCGAAGAGCCCAACCCCGACCCGCACACCACCGGCCAACTCGATGGTGGCGGCATACGAGTCGTAGAACGGCTCCAGAGCGATCACCTCATCGCCCGGATCGACGAACGCCAGGATCGCCGCGGCGAGAGCCTCGGTGGCCCCGGTCGTCACCAAGACTTCGGTGTCGGGGTCGTAGCGGAGCCCGTAGCGATGTTCAGTGTGTGCAGCGATGGCAGAGCGCAGCGGCGCCATGCCCTTGCCGGGCGGGTACTGGTTGACCCCAGAGGCAATGGCGGTCCGTGCCTCGTCCAGCATGAACGCCGGTCCGTCGGTATCCGGGAAGCCCTGCCCGAGGTTGACCGAATCGGTGGCCAGCGCCAGCGCCGACATCTGCGCGAAGATCGTGGCGGTGGCCGAGCGCACTCGGCCCGCCTTCCACGGTGAGGCCATAGCGTGCACCCTAGCCCGATCTTGCTCAGCGCAGTCGCGGGCCAGCCCACGCCCGCGCAGGGTCGCGACTAGGGTGCAAGCGTGACCGAGTTGCCCGTCGCCGACGACACCGCAACCCTGATCGAATTGATCAGGGAGCTGGCGGTGGTGTACGGCAGAGTCACTCTGGCGTCCGGCATCCAGGCCGACTACTACGTTGACCTGCGCCGCGTCACCTTGGACGGCCAGGCTGCGCCGATCATCGGCCGGGTGATGCGCGACCTCGTGGCTGATTGGGAGTTCGAGGCCGTCGGCGGATTGACCCTTGGGGCCGATCCGGTCGCTGGGGCCATGTTGCATGCTGCAGCGGCCGCCGGTGATCGCCTGGACGCCTTCATTGTCCGGAAGTCGGAGAAAGCCCACGGGCTGCAGCGCCGGATCGAAGGCCCGGAGGTGTTCGGACGGCCGGTAGTTGCCGTTGAGGACACCAGTACCACCGGAAACTCGGTGTTGACAGCCGTCGACGCACTCCGGGAAGGCGGCGCCGAAGTGGTGGGCGTCGCCGTCATCGTCGACCGGGACACCGGGGCCCGCGAACGCGTCGAAGCGGCCGGTCTGCCGTACCGGTTCGCCATCAGCGCCTCCGAGCTCGGGCTGGGCCAACCACCTCCTCCCTGATGTCACTCAGCTTCTCCCCTTCTTCTTCTTCTTCTTCTTCTACTACTTCTGCCTTTCCTTCTTCAGTGCGACTTTGAGCCCCGCGGTCCCAGGTCGAGCCCGATCCAGCGGGCTCAGAGTGCCTTTGCCGGGCTCGAAGTCGCGGATGGCTCCGGTCTCGCGGCGGGGCAAAGCATTACGCTGGACGCGGCCTGACCCCAATTCTGAGGAGACCTCATGGGTACCGCCATCATCGTGATCATCATCTTGCTGGTGATCGTCGTGATCATCGCCCTGGTGGCGATGGGTTCGTACAACGGCTTCGTCAAATCGCGGAACCTGATCCAGGAATCGTGGCGGCAGGTCGACGTCGAGCTGAATCGGCGCTACGAGCTGATTCCCAACCTGGTGGAAACCGTACGCGGGTACGCGGCGCACGAACGCAACACGCTGGAAGACGTCACCCGCCTCCGCAACCAGGCCCAACAGGTGTCGCAACGCGAGGGGGCGTTGCCGAGTCAGGAGCGGGCGGATGTCGAAGAGGCTCTCTCCGGCGCCGTGCACAACTTGATCGTCAGCGTCGAGGCGTATCCGGACCTGAAGAGCAACCAGAACTTCCTCGAATTGCAGCGGCAGCTTGCCGAGACCGAGGACCGGATCGCCGCTGGTCGGCGGTACTACAACGCCAACGTGCGGGTCTACAACACCAAGGTGGAGTCGGTGCCGTCCAACATCATCGCCAGCATGTTCAAGTTCGGGAAGGCGACGTACTTCGAGGTCAACGACCAGGCCGTACGGCAGGCGCCGAACGTGAGCTTCGGCGAAATCGCTTACCGCGGTGATCCCGAGCCCGGCCAGCTCCCCCAGCAGCAGTCGAACGCACCGGTGCAGTACGGAGCGCCGAACGATGCGCTGCCGAATCCGCAGCAGTACGACCAGCCGCCTTACCAGCAAGCGCCTTACCAGCAGCCGTACGGCCAGCAGGGCGGTCCACAATCCCAGCAGTACGGGCAGCAGCCCCCTGGCCGGCAGGGAGGGCACTCGGCGCCCGACGCCACGCCGCCGCAGTCCGACGAAGCCCCCGGAGGCTACCAACCGCCGGAGGCGTATCCGCCCGGCCCGACCCGGCAGTAACGGGGGGTCATGTCGACCGAGATGACCTACTCCCAGCTGGGTGGCTCGGGACTCACCGTCTCCACGGTCGGGCTGGGGTGCAACAACTTCGGGGCGCGGATGGCGGACGACGACGTGCCGGCCGTCGTGAACGCCGCGGTCGACGCCGGAATCACGCTCTTCGACACGGCCGACGTCTACGGCAACTGCGGCGGCTCGGAGACGCTGTTGGGCAAGGCGCTCGGCAGCCACCGGTCCGACGTCATCATTGCCACCAAGTTCGGTTCGGACATGCAGGGGGTCAACGGGCCGGACTGGGGCGCCCGAGGTTCACGGCGCTACATCCGGATCGCGATCGAGACCAGTCTCCGCCGGCTCGGTACCGACTGGGTTGATCTCTACCAGCTGCACACGCCCGATCCCAACACGCCGATCGAGGAGACTCTGGCGGCACTCACGGAGCTGGTGACCGAGGGAAAGGTCCGTTATCTCGGCTCCTCGAACCTGGCCGGCTGGCAGGTGATCGACGCCGACTGGACAGCCCGAACCAATGGACTTGAGGCGTTCGTCTCGGCGCAGAACGAGTACTCGTGGCTCGACCGGTCGATCGAGCAGGAGCTCGTACCGGCGCTCGAACACACCGGGCTGAGCCTGCTGCCCTACTTCCCGCTCGCCCGCGGCCTATTGACCGGGAAGTACCGCCGAGGGGAATCCGCACCCACCGGCTCGCGGCTCGCCAAGCAGACGCACGCCTTGGAGCAGGCCAACTTCGACGTCATTGAGGCGCTGCAGGCCTTCGCCGAAAACCGCGGGGTCTCGATGCTGCACATCGCCATCGGCGCCCTGGCCGCACTACCCACGGTGGGTTCGGTCATCGCCGGCGCGACCTCCGTCGATCAGGTGAACGAGAACGCGTCGGCAGGTTTGTGGGTGCCCAGCGGGGACGATCTTGACCGACTGCTCAGCATTACCTCAACCCCAGGAGTCAGCTGATGGTTCCGTCCGATACCCTGCGCCAGTTCGGGCGGCGACGTTCCGCTGCCCGACTACGACCGCCTCCCGTTGGCGTCTCAACTGAACCGCACACCTGCGATCAAGCCGCGGGAGCCAGGGGAAGCGCCGACGTCTATACCGATGCGGACTGCCGGCGATGCCTCAGGTACTCGAGGCCCATCGGAAAGAGGGAAAGGGCCACGATGACGACCAGCACAAGGTCGATGTTGTTGCGAATGAAGGGCACGTTGCCCAGGAAGTAGCCGGCGATGGTGACCAGGAAGACCCACAGCACGCCGCCGATGGCGGTGTAGGTGATGAAGTGGCGAAAGTCCATGCGGCCCACGCCAGCGACCAGCGTCACGAATGTCCGCACCAGCGGCACGAATCGGGCCAAGATCAGGGCGCTCTTGCCGTACCGCTCGAAGAACAGGTGAGTCTTGACCACGTACTCCTGCTTGAACAGCTTGCCCATAATCCCTGTCCGGGGCCGGAACAAGGGCGGCCCGATCGCTCGCCCGATGGCGTAGCCGCTGATGTTGCCGACGATCGCGCAGATGGTCAGCACCAGCAGCACGAGCCACAACGGTTGACTAACCACGCCGGCGGCGACCAGCAGTCCCATCGTAAAAAGCAATGAGTCGCCCGGCAGGATAGCGAACAGGCCGCACTCGGCGAAGATGATGAACGCGACCACCCAAAGCGCGTACGGTCCGGCAGCGCGGATCAGGTAGTCCGGGTCCAGCCAGCTCGGCAACAGCATCGGTGTCAAGACCGCGGCGTGCAAGGGAGTCACGGGTTCACACCGTACCGCCGCGGCCTGTGTCAGTCCTAAAACGACGTGGCTGATCTCCCAGCAACCCCTGACCGAGCAGCCAATGATCGGGCGGCGCTTATCGCTCGGCCGGAGGGCTGACGAGCTCGGATCCGCGATCGCCAGTGATAGCCCTGTCTGAGATCAAGCGTTGACAGGAAACTGTTTGGTTTCCTATTCTCGATGCATGGAGACGGTGTTTCGAGCTCTCGCCGATCCGACTCGGCGGGCGCTGCTCGATGCGCTGTTCTACCGGGATGGCCAGACCCTGGCCGCTCTGACCGCCCGACACGACATGACGCGCATTGCGGTAGCGAAGCATCTCCGCCTGCTGGAGGACGCCGGTCTGGTGGTCAGCCGCCGCCGAGGTCGGGAGAAGTTGCACTACCTCAATGCGGTCCCCATCCGCCTCATCCATGACCGGTGGGTGAGCAAGTACACCGAGCCCTGGGCCGCCGGTCTGGCCGGGCTGAAGAACGAACTGGAGCGCCCGATGGAGAAGGTGTTCGAGATCTACATCCGTACCACGCCGGACCGTCTCTGGGAGGCCATCACCGACCCCGCGATCCGCGCCAAGTATCAGTTCGGCGCAGGCGTCGAGTCGAACTGGACGCAGGGCTCGCCATACGAGCTGAAGCATCCCGAGGCGGAGCGCCCGCTCGCCGAGGGCGAGAACCTCGTCGTTGACGCGCCGCATCGACTGGTCCAGACGATGCACACCCTGTGGAGCGAGGAAGCCGAAAGCGAGCCCACGTCACGGGTGACGTGGGAGATCGAACCCATTGGTGACTCGTGCCGGCTGACGGTCACTCACGACCAGCTCAGCGACACGGCCCCACCCGAGCTGTACGGCGGGTGGCCAATGATCCTGTCCGGCCTGAAGACCTGGTTGGAAACCGGCCAGATCCTCACCACACCAGGCTCGCTCATGTTCGGCGGGCGCTGAGGAGAACGGAGGATCCACGATGCCACGGGCCGTCATCACCGACCTGCGCACCGTCCGCAATCGCTGCTACATCGCCAAGGAGTTGCTATGACGCTCGACAAGACCTTCACCGCCGCCTTGCAGAAGAGCTCGGCCAAGGGCGGATGGACCTACGTCGTGACGGACTGGAGTGCCGAATTCTTCGGCACCCGCGGCCTGGTCAAGATCACCGGAACGGTCGACGGCCACCCCTTCCGCAGCTCCTTCATGCCTCTCGGCGACGGAACGCACAAGTTGCCGATCAAGGCCGACCTGCGCCGAGTCCTCGACAAGCACGAGGGTGACGAGGTGACCATTCATCTCGCGGAACGGATTCAGTAGCGAAGTTTCCCGCCGCGAGGCTGCAGCCACCGCGGTACGGTCGCGTGTCGTGGGTGGGCTGAAGAGCGAGGACGAAATGGCGGATGCGGCCGCGCACGGCGTAGGGCCGCATCCACTGCCGTGGCCCGACGACCCCCGGTTAGATCCGGAGCTGCTGGCCAAGGGCGACCAGCGCAATGTCGTTGACCGCTACCGCTACTGGAAGCTCAGCGAGATCGTCGCTGATCTTGATCGGCACCGGAATCCGCTGCAGATCGCCATCCAGAACTGGGAACACGACTTCAACATCGGTTCGGTGATCCGCACGGCCAATGCGTTCAACGTCGCCGGCGTGCACATCCTCGGCCGGCGGCGGTGGAACCGGCGTGGAGCGATGGTGACCGATCGATACCTCCACCTTCACCACCACCAGACCGTCACCGAATTTGCGGAGTGGCTGAGCCGCGAGCGCTACGTATCGATCGGCGTGGACAACCTCCCGAACGCGGTGCCGCTGGAGTCCTTCGATCTGCCCGAACGGGTCTGTCTGGTCTTCGGCTCCGAGGGTCCGGGCCTCACGGACGAGGTGCTCAGTGTGTGTCAGGGACTGGTCGCGATCACCCAGTACGGCTCGACTCGCTCGCTCAACGCCGGCGCCGCCGCGGCAATCGCCATGTACGCTTGGGCGCTTCGCTGGGTCGGGCGTTAATCCCGGCCCGGCTGCGAACTGGTACGGACTCCTCTAGCCTGGATTGGGTCACCAGCGGCAAGGAGAACTGATGATTCGGGGGACCGCTCGCGCGCGCTCGGACGGCTATCGGTTCGAACGACCGCTTGGCGCTACCACCACCAAGCGGGTGCATGTGCGCAGCATTCTCGAGCAGCTGATCGATGCCGAATTGAACCCCGGGGACGCCATTCCGTCCGAGCGGGCCCTCGTGGGCCGGTTGGGCGTTAGCCGGGTGACCGTACGGCAGGCCATCGCGGATCTCGCCGAAAGCGGCGCTCTCGAACGGATTCACGGCAAGGGCACCTACGTCACCGGTCCTCAAATCGACAGCAGGTTGCATCTGACCTCATTCAGCCGCGAGATGCGGGACCGAGGGTTGTCCCCGGCCTCCGTCGTGCTGTCCGCGACTGAAGAGCTCGCAGAGAACGGTGTCGCGCGAGCTTTGCGCGTCCGGCCGGGTAGCCCGGTGATCTGCGTCAAGCGGCTCCGGACCGCCGAGGCCGCGCCCATGGCGTACGAAGTGGGCCACTACCCGTCGGCCCTTTTCCCCGGTCTGCTGCAACGCGACCTCGGCTCGCTCTACGACGTGTTCGCCAGCGACTATGGAGTCGTGGCGACCAGTGGGCAGCAGACCGTTCGCGCCGAGGCGGCTGATGCGCACTTGGCCCGGCTGCTCGGAATCGCCAAACGCGCGCCGCTGCTCGTCCAGGAGCGGATCACGCATGCCGCCGAGCGGGTGATCGAGCTCTCCACCTCGTGGTATCGCGCCGATCGTTATCGCATCCACATGGCGGTCACCCCACGAGGCGCTCGGCAGAATTGACGTTCAGCGGAATGGTGCCCTGGCTGATCCCCTCCGTCGCGGGACTCCTGGCCCTCGCCATCGTGCTGGCGGTTCTGCGCAGCGAGTACCGTGCCAAGCCACCCATTCTGGTTCCTACGTCCTCCGGTCGGTTGCTGCCCTTCGGTGCCGTGGGTGCGCCAAGCACCCTCTGGCACGCCAGGATTATCGGGCCCGAGCCCGAGCCGGGATCCGCTGACGGCGTCCTGACCATCTCCAAGGGAACTCTGGCGTTTCGCCGTGACAGTGAGCACAAGCCAGCGTGGCAGTTCCCGGTCCCGGACCTGATGGCCACGCAGCGCGGCCCGGGGCGGGGCAAACATGCCGACGTCGAACTGCAGCTGCCCGACGGCCGGCAGCTCGATGTGATCGTCAGCAAGACCAAGATCAAGCACCACGGACCACGCGTGTTCCATGCTCTTGCGGAGGGCGACCAGGCCCACGTGCTCGTCTCGCTCTTGGCCGCGAATGGTGCCGAGTGTCGGAGACAATGAGTTCATGACCGTGGGCCCGATCTCAGAGCTGAGCGTGCCGTACGACGCGCAGACGATCGAGCTCAAGGTGCAGCGGAGACGTCGCCGGATGCGCTCGCAACTGGTCAGCCTCGGCCTTACGGTCGTCATCCTGGCCGGGATCTACTTCTGGCAGCGCGACCAGCTGCAGGGTGCCGGATTCCTCGTGGTCTACGGGTTCGTACTGGCCATTCCGCTGATCTTGGTCCTGGTGTTCCTGCTCGGCTACCGGCAGTCCAAGAGGGAACTGGCGACCATGGGCACCGGCACGGCCGTTCGGGTCGGAGTGCCAGGCATCCAGGTCGCCGGAGTGTTCGCTGGCTGGTCGGAGGTGGCGTCGCTTGGTGCCATACCAGCCGGCATCGGGCGTGCACCGCTGCTTCGGCTGGCGACGACCGACGGCCGCCAGGCCACCGTGCCGTTCGATCAGATCACCGCCTATCCGGCCACGCTGGACAGCACCGTGCGCGCCCTATCTGGGGGCCGGCACGGCGTCGACCTGGCTGCACTCGACAACTGAGATCGTGCCTGCCGGTTGGCGACGTGGACCGCTTCCCTGACAGACTGACCTTGCCGGCCGTCGTGCGTGCGCAGACGGCGTACGCGCCCGAAAATGTGACGGCACGAAAGGAACTTCCAGCCATGCCCATCGCGACTCCCGAGGTCTACGCCGAGATGATCGACGCGGCCAAGAAGGGCTCATTCGCCTACCCGGCAATCAACGTCAGCTCGTCGCAAACTCTGAACGCCGCCCTCCAGGGTTTCGCGGAAGCCGGTTCAGACGGCATCATCCAGGTCTCCACCGGAGGCGCAGAGTATGCCTCCGGCCCGACGATCAAGAACCAGGTTACCGGCGCGGTGGCCCTTGCCACGTACGCTCACGAGGTCGCGCAGAACTACCCGATCAACATTGGGCTGCACACCGACCACTGCCCGAAAAACAAGCTGGACGGCTTTGTCCGGCCGCTGCTGGCCATGTCCACCGACAGAGTGAAGAACGGCGGCCTGCCGATCTTCCAGTCCCACATGTGGGACGGGTCAGCGGTGCCCGTAGAGGAGAACCTTGCCATCGCCGACGAGCTGCTGGCGCAGACGTCGGCCGCAAAGGTGATCTTGGAGATCGAGGTCGGCGTAGTCGGCGGTGAAGAGGACGGGGTAAGCGCCGAGATCAACGAGAAGCTCTACACCACCGTCGAAGACGGGCTTCGTACGATCGACGTCCTCGGCGCGGGCGAGAAGGGCCGCTACATCACCGCGTTGACCTTCGGCAACGTGCACGGCGTCTACAAGCCCGGCGCGGTCAAGCTGCGTCCTGAGGTGCTGAAGGAGATCCAAGACGAGGTCGGTGCCAAAATCGGCAAGGAGCGCCCGTTCGACCTTGTCTTCCACGGCGGTTCGGGGTCCACGCTCGACGAGATCCGCGCGGCAGTCGACTACGGCGTCGTCAAAATGAATATCGACACCGACACCCAGTACGCCTTCACCCGCCCGGTGGCGGCGCACATGTTCACCAACTACGACGGCGTGCTCAAGGTCGACGGGGAGGTCGGAAGCAAGAAGGCCTATGACCCGCGTGCATGGGGCAAGGCGGCCGAGGCGGGCATGGCGAAGCGTGTGGTCGAGGCGTGCGAGGACCTGCGTTCGGCGGGGACGTCGCTGGCGAAGTAGCGGTTAGGTTCGGCCGAGGGTCGTCCACCCCGCACTCGAGAAACCATCCGCCCGGCAACGTCGCTCGCGGAGTAGCACCTCAGTTTCCGGCGGGGATCGATGCATCCGTACTCGAGAAAACCATCCGCCCACCGCGCAGTTGCGACGTCGTTGCTACCTACCTGGGGCGCGGTGGGCTCCCGCCAGACCCATCCAAATCTCGAGTGCAGCTGCATCGACCCCCGCCTTTTGGTCGCACCTGGCCGCTGGGTCAGTACGAACTCAACCCTCCCCACCATGCCGCAGTGGGCACCCGCCAGACCCATCCAAATCTCGAGTGCAGGTGCATCGACCCCCGCCTTTCTGGTCACACCTCACCGCCGGGTCATTAGACGTCGCCCTCCCCACCGTGCCGCGGGGGGGGGCCTGCCAGACCCGTCTTTTCTCGACCAGGGGTGGATCGCCCCGCCACCGCGCGTGCAAGCCATGGTGACGGCCTGCGTGCAGCTCCGCGGCACGTGGGCTGCGAGCGCCCTCAGCTTGTCGAAGGGGGGCACAGAGGGGAGGGTTAGTCTCGGTGCGTGACCGAGGTGGCGACCAGACCAACACCGGAATGCCGGGTGTGGTCGCGAAGCAAGATCATCGCTGAGGATTTGACCGGCGAGGACCTCAGTGACGTGCTTGAGCTGCACTCGGACGCGTCTGCATGGTGGGTGCTGCCCCGCGAGGATCACTACGGGGCCGCGGAGGTGAAGGACGTCGCCCGCGCTCTTGATCTTGACGAGCTGGCGGTCAGGGACCTGCTGGCGGAGGATCGCCGCGCCAAGTTCGAGACGGTGGGACAAGCCCGGCTAGTGATCACCAACGCCGCGGTTCTGGATCGCGATCGAATACAACTGTCGGCCGTGCCGATCTCCATCATCGCAACTGATCGCGCGCTGATCTGCCTGGTCGAATCCAACGCGGGCTTTCGGCCCGCGCAAGTGCTCTCGAGTCATGAAGTGGAATTGACCGGTGGTGGCGTGGAAGTCGCGCTACAGATCGTCATCGAGGCGATCATCGGGACCTACGAGGAGGCGGTTCAGTGGCTGGAGGAGGCCAGCGATCAGCTTGCCAACGCGCTGTTCGATGAAAGGCCACTGAACAAGCTCGAACAACTGCGCGCCTTCAAGCTGCGGACCGCGCTGTCGCAGTTGCGCAGGCTCACCGATCCGATGCGGACGGTGATGAGCGACATCGTGGAAAGTCCACCCGCCAGTCCCAAATCCAAAACCAGGAACACCTCGGTCAGCCGCCGATGGAAGCTGATGACCGAGCAACACGACCGGGTCGCGAACGCGGCGGACGCGCTGCGTGAAGCACTCTCATCGGTATTCGACACCAGCCTGGCGCTTGCCGACGTGCGTTTGAACCAGATCATGAAAAAACTCACCGGTTGGGCCGCGATCATCGCCGTTCCGACGCTGATCACCAGCTTCGTGGGCATGAATGTGAGGTTCCCATTAGTCGGGTCAGCTCTGGGTTTCTGGATCTACTTCGCTCTCATGGTCATCGCGGGTATGGTCCTGTACCTCCTCTTCCGAGCCAGAGACTGGATCTAACGATCCGTCAGCGATGTCATCGTTCGCGCCGTACTACATTGGCGCGATGACTTCGTCGTCACACCGGGACTTATTGGCAGCAGGCGCTGGCCCTGAACCGGCACGGCTAGCGGCGGATCCGGCGGCAGCGGCCCTCAGCGGGAGTGGCCGGGAGCAGCTCATTGAGCTTGTCTGCCAGCATCCAGCGTCCAGCTTGGGTTGGGCGCTGCTCGCGGAAGACTCGCTCGCGGCGCACAGCCGGGAAGCAGACGTCGTGGCGTACGCGTTTGCCCGAACCGGTTATCACCGTGGCCTCGATGCGCTGCGTCGGGCCGGCTGGAGAGGGTCTGGCCCGATCCCGTGGGAGCACGAACCGAACCGCGGATTTCTGCGGGCGCTGAACGCCCTCTCGATTGCGGCCGAGCGGATCGGGGACACCGCCGAACAGGAACGCTGTGCCCAGTTCTTGCGGGACTCGTCCGAAACCGCTTACCTGACTTTGACAGGACAATCTACCGGCTCGGCACCTGAAGGAGAGGACACGCCGCAAGAACTTCGGTAGGGTTAGGTCGCAAGAGTCCCTGTGGCGAATGCGCCCGGGGACTTGACTTTGTCGCACGGAGACGTGCGCAACGGAAGGACGGCGATCACATGCCGGGCATTATTGTGATGGGTTCGCAGTGGGGGGATGAGGGCAAGGGCAAGGCCACCGACCAGCTAGGGGATCGGGTCGATTACTGCGTCCGCTACTCCGGGGGCAACAACGCAGGTCACACCATCGTGGTGAACGGTGAACGCTACGCGCTCCACCTTCTCCCCTCCGGCATCCTGAACCCACGATGCGTGCCGGTCATCGGCAACGGCGTCGTGGTCGACCTCGACGTCTTGTTCACTGAGATCGAAGGACTGGCCGCTCGCGGCGTCGATGCCTCACACATGATCATCTCGGCTAACGCGCACATCGTCACCTCCTACCACCAGGTAATCGACAAGGTCACCGAACGCTTCCTTGGCAAGGCCAAGATCGGAACCACCGGCCGCGGTGTCGGCCCCGCGTACTCCGACAAGGTCAACCGGATCGGCGTCCGGGTCCAGGATCTATTCGACGCGTCGATCTTGCGGCAGAAGGTCGAGGCAGCGCTGGAGCAGAAGAACCACCTCCTCGTCAAGGTGTACAACCGGCGCGAAGTCGACCCGGTCCAGGTCACCGAACACCTGCTCTTCCACGCTGATCGGATCAAGCCCCACGTTTCTGACGTAAGCCGGGTGCTGAATGACGCTCTCGACGCGGACAAGGTGGTGCTGTTCGAGGGCGCCCAAGCTCACCATCTCGATGTTGATCATGGCACCTATCCGTACGTGACCTCGTCGAATCCGGTTGCGGGTGGCGCCTGCGTGGGTTCGGGTGTCGGCCCCACCAGGATCAATCGGGTGGTGGGAATCGCGAAGGCCTACACCACGCGGGTGGGTGAAGGGCCGATGCCCACAGAGCTGCTCGACGACGACGGCGAGCGCATCCGCGAGATCGGCGCGGAATTCGGTACCACAACCGGGCGCAAGCGGCGCTGCGGCTGGTTCGACGCCCTCGTGGTGGAGGCGGCGGCCAAAGCCAACGGGTTCACCGACATCTTCCTCACCAAGCTGGATGTCCTGACCGGCTGGGAAAAGATCCCGGTCTGCGTCGGTTACCGGGTCAACGGTCGGCGCTACGACACCTTGCCGGCTTCGCAGAGCGACTTCCACCACGCCGCCCCTATCTACGAGGAGCTGGACGGCTGGACTGAGGACATCAGCGA
>DATFQP010000241.1:0-17114 GCA_035264145.1 Propionibacteriaceae bacterium | reverse complement strand
TCGAGGTGCTCATCACCACCCGCGTCACCAACGCCCGCACCGAAGCCGCGAACACCGGCATCAAGCAGACCAAACGGACCGGCCGGGGATACAGGAATCCTGCCCACTACCGGGCCCGTATCCTGCTCACCAGCGCCGCCCCGACGCGCGGCGTGAACCCATTGACCAGGCAGGGCACCACAGTCAACTGCGAATAGCCACATTGCCTGGCTGATTTGGATTCGTCGCAGACGATATAGAGGACAATGTTAAACAATCGTGGAATCGGTGTTCACTCCTTGGACCTTCTATTTGTCTTCTATGCGCATTACATCTTGGCTCGGGGGTAAAGTAAGAATTGGTAAAAGTGGAGCGTTTTTGGAAAGCGACACCGTAGGCCCTAAGTAAGCACTCCGTTAATTGCATTTCCGATAGCAAACCCCAAATGCACGATTCCATGGAATTGAACCTGAGTTGGTCCATTCGTTTGATGGCTGCTGGATCAGGGTAAGGACACGAAGCTCAAGCCTCCGAGTGACGGCATCGAGCGCGACGTCAGGATTGTGGATCTAGTTCATTCGTTCTCGGCACTGCTATGGCAATCCTGTACCCACTGCCAGAAGGAGAAGTATGCCTCAGAAAGGCTTGTATGGTAGCGCCCTATCCGCAAACCTTGTCAGGAGCAGTCTGACGGAATTCATCGGGACGTTCTTCCTCGTGGCTGTCGGAACCGGGGTGGTGATCGAGACGGCCCTCGGAAGGCCGATAGCCGGTGAACCCGCGGGGAGCCTGGGCATTGCGCTGGCTTTTGGCCTGGTGCTGGTGGTGCTGGCGAATGTTTTCGGTCATGTATCCGGAGCACACTTCAACCCGGCCGTCACGCTGTCGCTTGCAGTTACCCGTCAGTTCCCCTGGAGAACTGTTTCCTTTTATATCCTGGCCCAGTTGGTTGGGGCGATCTGTGCCTCGTTGATGTGGTGGGCCATCCTGGGGAATGCGGCACGGACGACTGCCAAGCTAGGCGCAACTTACCCAACCGGTATTTCATCGGGAGCGGCGTTGATCGTGGAAATCGTGGTGACGTTCCTGCTGGTCATCACCATCATGAGCGTCGCCACCGACGAGCGCGCCGATCCGGCTACCACCGGGCTCTCTATCGGTTTGGCGCTGTTCGTAGGAGTTCTAGTTGCGGGGCCGATCACGGGCGGCTCGTTGAACCCGGCGCGAACGCTTGGCCCGATGATTGTGGCCGGGGATTTCACCGGCTGGTGGATTTACATCCTTGGCCCGATCGTTGGAGGCGTGCTGGCGGCGTGGCTCTACCAGTATCAGTTCAAACGGGCGGTGCCCCCTCCGGATGAGGCGTAGTTGCACGGTCGGGCCCGGCGCGACGTTGTGTCGTTCCCGGGCCCGTTCCGGCCCGCTCCTGGTGTCCCCGATACCGAACCACAGGTCAGTCCGGTCCGGTTTCGACAGCGGCACGAACGGCGCGGCCCACACGGTAGCTAGCGATCATGCACCGGCAGGCTCCCGGCGCGCTGTGCGGTAAAGATCTATCAGCTGCTGAGCAGTGGTGGCGTCCTGGGGTTCCTTGTCGTCACGCCACCGGCCTGTGAATCGGGGGAACCGCATCGACAGCCCCGCCTGGTCCTTGAGCTGCCCCCAACCGGCGGTGTGGTTGGGTGAGAGCGTGAGCTCGGCGACCAGCACCTCCAGCACCACGCTCGGCTCGAACCACACGTCGGCGGGAACGCGGGAGTCGACCCTGGTGGGCTGCTGAGTCCGGCGCAGCGGCGCCAGCCTTGTCGGAAGCGCGCTCAGTTCGGCGTCGGAGAACCCGGTGCCGCACCGGCCGACTGTCTGGTAGATCTCTGCGTCCGGGTCGTACGCGGCCAAAAGCACTGCCCCGTACGTGCCGCGCCGGCGGCCACGCCCTGTGTACGCGCCGACAACGACAAGGTCGACGGTGTCCGCCAGTTCGGTGCGGTAGTCCCGTTTGAGTTTGATCCACAGCCAGCCGCGAGCACCAGCCTGGTAGATCGCGTCTGAGCCGGTCGACTTACAGACCAGGCCCTCCGAGCCGTCAGCAACAGCCTGGTCGAACATGGCGTCCAATCCCTGGGGTGTCGTCACCTCCAGCGCCGTGGTCAGCCGCAGCCGGTCCGACAATGTCACTGCGTCGGCGAGCCGTGCCCGACGGTCCAAGTAGGGCAGGTTGGTGAGATCCTGGCCGTCCGCGTACAGCAACTCGAAGCAGAACAAGCCGACCGGCACGTCTCGTGCGGCTTCGGCGATTCCATGCTTACGGCGGCGGAACATGACCTCTTGGAAGGGGCGCAGCTCCCCAGCGGCGGCGTCATACGCCACCACCTCACCTTCCAGGATCGCCTCCCGCGGGCCTAGCCCGGCCTGCAGCAGTTCTACAACGTCGGGAAATTGGCTGCTCACGCGTTCCTGCCGCCGGGTGAGCAACTCAATTCGCCCATCAGCAGTGCGATGTGCCTGCACCCGCATGCCGTCGTACTTGTACTCGGCCATACAGCGCCCACCGAGCCTGGCCAGAATCTCGCCGGCGTCGGACAACCTCTGGGCCAGCATCACCCGGACTGGGTAGCCGGGCCTCACGTTCAGTCGCTCAACTCCGGTCAGCCCGTCGGAGGCCAACGTGGCGGCGACCAAGCCGAGATCGCAGCAGATGTTGTACGCCCGCTCCAGGATCGTCCGGTTCTTCCGACCGCCGGCGTACACCTGCGCCAACGCGTCCAGAATGGTCGGCGTCCCGATCCCCAGTCGCAGGTTGCCAGTCACCAGGCGCAGCAGGTAGCGAGCCTCGAGCGGCGTGGACAGCGCCAGAAGACCGGCCAGCAGGTTGAGCTTGCGACCCTGGGAGCCGGACCCTCCGGCACGCGCGATCTCGTGCAGCGTGTCAACGACTCCTGCTACTTCCAGGCTTGGATCCCGCTCTGCGGCCGTCGCGGCCAACAACTGCTCGGCGGCTTGGCCGAGGTCCCCAGCCTCCCGCACCGCCGCAAGAACCTGCTCCGGCTCGGTGCCGGTCGCCGTGGCGACCGCGCGAAGGGCGAGCTTCTCGGCTAGCCCGAGGTCCACTCCGGCGAATTCTGGCGCCACCAGTCCCTGGCACAAGTAGCAGACGGTGGGCAGCAACTCCTTGGGAGTGTCGGCCAGCAGCGCCGCAAGCCGGTCAATCAACATCAATCGGCCGGAGGCCTGCTCCAAATCCCGGTACGTCTCAGCCACAACCTCGTACTTCACACCGCCATCCTCGCCCCTCACGCGTACTCGCGCTGTTACGCCCTTCTGACGCGCGAGGACCTTCGTGGCTGGGTTCAAGACGATGAACACGAACAGCCGTAGCTGTCGATGCTCTGTTTCATGGGTTTCATGCCTAGCGCGGGTCATGACTAATGCCGGCAGGAGTGGATCGAACCGAGTGATCGTTCATCCTCACGACATGTCCCCGCACTAAAGCCCGTCAAGAGCCGGTTCGCTACTCCACGGCTCGTCTGTCTCGCGGGATAAGGGCGCTAGGGCTTGACGTGAGGCTCGCCGCCTGATGGCGAGAGGATGAGACTCATGCCGATCCTGCCCACCGAGCGTGACCCCCGACTCATCACCGTGCGCCGCGGCGGAACGCTGACCGACGAGCATCACCGGCTGCTGGCGGAGTGGGCCGCCCTATGCGCCGAACACGTCCTGCATCTTTTCGGCCAGGTCCAGCCGCGCGACTCCCGACCGCGCGACGCGATCGAGGCCGGTCGCGCGTGGGTCCGCGGCGAGGTGCGCATGAGTGACGCACGACGGGCTGCTTTCGCGGCTAATGCGGCCGCACGCGGACTACCCGACCCGGCTAGGTTCGCCGCTCTCGCGGCCGGCCAAGCCGCAGCGGTGGCACACGTGGCAGCCCACGATCTGGGTGCTGCGGCGTACGCGATCCGGGCGGTCGGCGCTTCTGCGTCCGCCGCTGAGACTGGGGCGGCTCGCATTCGGGAACGGGAGTGGCAGCGAGAAAGACTCCCGGCGGAGGTTCGAGAACTGGTCCTCGATGACCAGCGAAGTCGAAGCCCGATCTGCTGGAACGTATTCGACGACTGACACTGGCCTCTTCGTCGTCTTCCATTCTGATCGCGACCGATCACGCGGCGCGCGCGTGAGCCGATTGCCCATGGCGCGGGACCCAACGCAGAAGCGAGTCGACACTCTCGGCTGAGGTGACGGAGCCCCGGTGGCGGCTACCGGGCCGCTCGGTTGCTTTTGGTCTGTCGCACTGCCGCGATTTGGCCCTGGAGAGCCCCAGCCGTCGCGTTCTAGCGTGGGAAACGGCCCGCGCTTGGACGGAAGGAATCTGATGGGAACGACTCATGGTCGACTTCATCACCTCGCTTGACGGCTACGGGGCCGCCGAGGGCTGGCCGGGTTGGTGGGGCATGGAAAGCCCGGAGTATCTCGGCTGGCTGGGCGAACAGCCCGAGCACACCGTTTTGATGGGAGCGACGACCTACCGGCTGATGGCAGAATTCGCCGCAAGCGGCGAGGAAGGAGTCGACCAGGCGCTGACCCATGTGTCGAAGGTGGTCTTTTCCTCGACTCTGACCGAGCCGCTGGGGTGGGCAAATACCCGACTAGTCACCGGAGACGCGGTGGAAGCCGTGCGAGCGATGAAGGCGGAAAGCCAAATCGAGCTGCGCACGCTCGGCAGTGTGAGTCTGTGCCGATCGCTGATCACGGCCGAACTGGTCGATCGCTTCCAGGTTGTCGTCTTCCCGGTCGTCACCGGTGCGACCGGCCAAGATCGGATCTACGACGGATATCCCGACCTCAGGCTCGACCTTGTCGAGAGCCGCACCTTCGAGGGAGGGCTCCAACTGCTGGAGTACGTGCCCACCGTCCTCGACGGTCCGCCGGGCACCACGGGAGAGCCGGGCTGAGCGACGCCACAGATCGCGCTGTGCCCCGAGTGTTGACCTCGATCCTCCGGCTGATGCCGATTCGGGCACCACATGAGCGAGGCTGGTCCGCAGCCTAGTGGTGTCGGGCGGGGCAGAAGCGGATGAGTGGCGTCTGTGCCGGTGACGACTGGTAATCGGATGGTCAGTCGAGGTGGACGACGGTGGACGTGAGTCGAGCTTCTTCGGCAGCCCAGGTGACAAGGTGTGAGGCCAGGCTCTCCTCAGGGCTCGTGAGATGGTCCTCGGGCCGGCTGGAGACGAGGGCCTCAATGAATGCGTGGACGAGGCCGGTGTCGCCGCCGGCGTGCGGGTCATCTTCGCTGGAGCTTTCGCTGAGGTGCCGCTCGCGTTTCCCGGTGCGGAAGTTCAGCACCTCCACCTCGCGGCCGTTGCCGTCGAGGCATCCGTGCGTGCCGAAGATCTTGGTTTGACGGAAGGCGAAGTCGGTGAACGCGGTCATCGTGAACGACGCGGTCACGCCGCCCTCGTACTCGAGGTTGACCACCTGGTGGTCCACCACGTCGTTGTCGCAGTGGTAGACACAGCGACCGTAGGGACCTGTTCGCAGCGCGTCCAGCACACCTTGTTCTGTGCGGGCGGAGGTGACGGTCTGCAACGGCCACCGCTCGGCGGCGGGGTTGCCCAAGCAGCCCAGATAAATCCTCTTCGCTGAGTATGGACAATCAGGCTCGATCGCGCAGTCGACGCAGCGCTCACCGGCACCCGAGGGGCGTTGCTCGGGACGAAAGTGGTGGAGGCCACCGAACGAGGACACCCGACGCGCCGGCCGCCCAACCAGATGGTTGAGCCAGTCGATGTCATGCACGCTCTTGGCCATCAACATAAACGTCGACTCGTCGGTGCGCCGCCAATTGCCGCGTACGAAGGAGTGCGCCTGATGCCACCAGCCGACCGGCTCGAGATGCTGCACCGACACGATCTGACCGATGACGCCCGAGTCGAGGAGTCGCCGCAGGACCCGGGTGTATGGGGTGTAGCGAAGGACATGGCACACGGCGAGTGTGACCCGAGCCGCCCGCGCCGCTTCGACAATTGAGCGGCACATGGCGGGCGTCACGGCCATGGGCTTCTCAAGCAGGAGGTGGTAGCCCTGTTCGGCAAGCGCCAGCGCCGGTTCATCGTGCAGCCGGTCGAGCGTCGCGATCACAGCGGCGTCGGCGATCCGGGGCTGGTCGATGACGTCTCGCCAATCCGAATACCGGCGCATCGATGGCACGGCGTGCCGCTCTGCAAGGGTGGTCCGGCGGCGTTCGTCGGGGTCAGCGACGGCGGCGATGCGAACACGAGGGTCGCGGGCGGCAAGGTCGGCATACAACTGCCCGCGGTTGCCGGCGCCCACGATTAGGAGGGAGATCTGGCGGGCCATGTTGATCCTCTTCAGCTTGAGCTAGTTCGCCAAAGCCGGTGTTGAGCGATCGAGCTTCACGGCTGGCTTGAGTGTCGGACCTTCGTTCCGTTCGCGATACCGGTCGAGTGTCGATGACTGATCTTCTCGACCCCGCCGACGTTGCTGACCGGGCCTGGGCACCCCTGTCAGCGCGCGTGCTCCACGGCGCAGGCCAGGGCGTCGTCGGCGATCTGTTCCCAGCCCTCTTGGGCGGGCAGCAGGTGGGCGTAGCCGGGGTATTCCTTGACCTCGGTCACGGTGTTGGACTTGTAGTAGCTGCGTCGTCGTCGTCTTCGTTGTTGATTGAGCGTTCACCTAGCTGCGAAACAGCGTGAGCGAATGGACCCAACCTAGTGGCCACCCAAGAAACGCCCCGCAGATGACGTGCACTTCGGGCGTGGTCGTCCGTCAGCTACCAGTGTGCAGCTTGTCGACGTGAGGGAAGTCCGGTCGATGGGTGTGCGGCCGGTCAAGGTAGAACAAGGCCGTCGATGCGATGTCGTCGTGCAGTGGCAGATATCGGCCGCCGGGTTGCCAGCCGAGGGCCTGGATCTCGACACGCAGGTCGTTGGCGAAGTGGATGGGATCCAGAACATGCCAGCGATAGAGACCAAAACGCTGCTGGCTCTGGTAGAGGCCGTCGGGCTTGATCACTTGGGGCATGCCGAGGTACGGCGTGGTGTATTCGGTGTAGCCGCGACCGGGGACGTCGAAGTTCCAGGCACCGCCAAAGTAGTCCTCAGTGCCAGTGCCGCAGATCGTCGGGTAATCGTCGTCGCCATCGTTATAGACCTTGAGCTCGCCCTCGCCCCACCAACCGGGCGCATTGACGGCCCAGGCGAGGTAGGTGCCGACATAGTGGCCATGACCTGAGACTCCGTCGAGCAGAATGTGTGTGTTGCCGGCGGGAAGCGGGTTGTTGCGGCGGAACTGTCCGTGGAGATAGCCGAGCCCGGTGACGTCGAGATCGGTCTCGTAGGTCAGCTGGTAGTAGAGCACCGCGTCGGCGCCACCGAGGTTCTCCACAGTGAGCTTGGCGTGGCTTTGGAATGGCATCGGCCAATAGGAGTTGAAGCCGCCGTGCGGGTTGACGGCGATCATGCTGGAACTGACCTGCGCGAATCGGCCCCAGCCATTGGCGAAGAAATCGCCGACGGGCACTTCAACAGCTGGATCGGATCCGTGGTCCCAATAAGCCCGCAGCACCAACGTCCGCCAGTGATCGGGATGAGTGGTGAGCCAGACGTGAGTGATCACGCCGGAACCGTCGATGCCAGCCATCGGAAACGTGGTGCCAGGTGCGATGATCACCGAGGGAGAGACCTTCCAGCCAACCCCAAGGTCCCGGGCGGCGTATGCTCCGGTGCCCTGAGTGGCCCTACCGCCGCCGCCCTTGGCGCCGCCGAAGTTCTCAGCGCTGATCGATCGCGTCGTCACGTTGCGCAACCGGGCGATATTGCGGCTATCAAGCGACATAGGGCGAGCTTCCCATGCGCCAGACGGGCCGTCGGACTGCGGTTTACTCCGGCCTAGAGAGAGCCGAGAATCACGATCGCGCAAAGGCGACTCAAAGGAAAAGTGGCCAAGCGAAAGGAGGCACCGTGCGGTCGCGAGAGCTCCAACGCCGGCGCTCTTCCGCCGGGCAACCGGTCACAGAGTGTCAATCAACGCGTCGCCGCCAGGGAGCGGGCTGTGGTGTCAAATTCAGTTCCAATTGGGGCGTGGCGCAGGGTGACGGCGGTACCGCGCCAGGCGCGGGTGACGTTCCGCTGAACTATGGTCACTGCGGCGGCCATGATCATCCCAGCCAGCAGACAGCCGGCGACGACAAGGAGTCGCGGCAGCGCGAGCCGGTCGAGCAGGAGGGGCCAGACGACCCAGTGGGTGAGATAGATCCACAGGGATGCTGCGGCTAAACCACGCAACAGAGGGGCGGTCAGCTGCGGTACAGGCAGTGTGGGCAGCCAGATCAGCATCAGGAGTCCGACCTGTACGACGAGTCCACGTACAGGTTCATCTGGGAAGTATCCGGTCAGGGTGACAGCCACTACGACGCTGATTGCAACCTTTTGCCAGGTCGTTTGGGTCCGCTGGGCGAGCCAGCCGAGGGTGAATAGCCAGAAGATCATGTGCGGGCGGCCGTAGCGCATCGCCACGTCGCCCCAGTTGAACACGTCGTACCGGACCAGCAGGCCTGCCGCGAGCAGCAGCGCTGGCATGAGCACGCTGTGCCGCCGCTCGAATCGACGGACTGCCGGGATGGCGAGTAGGGCCAGCATCGCGAGCAGGATCTCGACCAGTGCCTCAACGAACCAGAAGTTCCAGGTTTCGGTCCATCGGGGTGGTCCGAAGTAGTGGTTGGCCAGGAAGATGTTCGCGATGCTGTAACCGCCGGTACTCACGACGACGATGGCGATAAACAGCACGCTGGGGACCGCTAGCCGGGTGATCGAGCGTGCGAGCCCGACGATTCGATCGCTCTGCCGGGAGGCGCTCAGTGGGAAGCGGGCAAAGGTGAATCCGGCGATGCCCAGCAGCAGGTGTGCCCCGCCGCGGACGCCCCAGATCTCAAGGTGGACGAGGACGACCATGGTGATGGCCAGCGCCCGGAGCACGATGCTGGTGTCGAGCCGTGCCAACCTTGGTTGGGGGGTTCCGGTGGACGGCGCGGGTTTGGGTTCATTCGCGGGCTTGGGGACCGACAAAGCGGTTGCAGCCAGCTCACGGATGCTCAGGTCGGGCCACCTGTTTGGCAGGTCTCCGAGCAGTTCCTCCAGTCGGACGGAGAGTTCGACAAAGCTCAATGAGTCCCCGCCGAGCTGCACGAAGGTTGCGGACTCGGCGACGTGGTCGTAGCCAAGTGCCTGTCCGTACGCACGTCGTAAGGTATCGACCAGATCGCCCACCGGCTTGAGGTCATCATCGGGCGACGCGGTAAGCGCGGGCAGATCCGGTTTTCCATTGGGCAACCGCGGGATCTCGGCATACTGCCGCACCGAAACGAGCACCGGCGGCAGGCCGGTCAACCGTGAGACTGCCCGCCGAGTCAGGGTCGGATCGGCCTGAGTCACTGCGACCACGAGCCGGCTATCGTCGCTTGTGCAAACCAACTCGGGATCGTAGCTGCCTAGCTTTCCCTGGAGCTGGTCGAGATCGATTCGGTGCCCCAGCAGCTTGGCGAATCGGCTTGCTCGACCGACGATCGCAAAGCGATCCGCGCCGTCTCGGCGGGCTAGATCACCGGTCCGGAGCTCGGCCAAAGTGCCTGGCTGGGCTAGATCTGCTGGCTTGCTTGCATAGCCGAGCATGACGTTCGGCCCGCTGTAGACCAGCTCCCCGACTCCGTCCGCTCTGGGCCTATCGATCCGCAGCGTTCCGCCGGGGATCGGCCGTCCGACGCTGTGGGGGTGTTGCTCTGCTTCACGGGGCTCTAGGTAGGCCATCCGGGCGGTTGCCTCGGTCTGACCGTACATCACGTATAGGCCCCATCCGTAGCGTCGACCTAGACGGCTGATCCGCTGGACCTCGGTGGGGGTCAGTCGCCCGCCGGCCTGCGTAACGTATCGCAGCGTTGGCAGCGAGAACCATGGCTCGCGGGTCCGATCGAGCAACGCGAAGGTGTGGGGAACTCCCGCAAACGAGCTTATGGCGAGGTCCTCGGCCAGCCGCCAGAACTGCGGATCGATCACCGACAGGTCCGTGAGCACGATGCTGGACCCGGCGGCAAGGTGGCTGTGGACCACTGAGAGGCCGTAGCAGTAGGCCATAGGCAGGCTGCTGATCGCCCGGTCGTCGGGGGTCAGCCGCAGATAGGACGCGATGGACTCCGCGTTGCTCTGCAGGTTGTCAGCCGAGAGGCGGACTAGCTTCGAGGAGCCCGTCGATCCGGAGGTGGACAGCAGCAGCCGCAGGTCGGGGTGCAGCTCGTGTTTGGTGCCCGCATGCCGCTCGCTCCACCCGTTTGGGCCGACCATGAGGTCGGGGTCGAACGTGTGGACGATCTCGGAGAGCCGATCCCGCCGTCCGCCATCGGCCAGCAACACTGGGTGGTTCCCTCGTAGGGCGGCGAGGTAGGTGGTGACCGCGGACACGGTGTTGGTAGCTTCCAGGAATATCAGGCGACGCTGGTCCCCAAGGCGTTCCAACGTTTCGTTGACTCGCGAGTCCAGATCGCGATAGGTCACGACCTCGGAGCTGCTCAGTAGTGCGGGCCGGTCCGCATGGGAAGTGAGCTGGTCGACAAAGCTGACCCCCGAGGTGCTCATCCCACCCCCTTTTGTCCCGTAGATTAGGTAAGCCAGAACTAAGTATGCAAAGGCTAACCTAAGATCTGCTAGTAACCATGAGCACTGCGGAGGTCTCAACGTGCACGTAGGACGCCTGCTGGCCGTCGCCGGAACGGGGGTTGCGATGTTCGCGCTGGCCGCCTGCGGTGGGGCCGCGGGAGGCACGGCCGAAGACAACCCGAATGCCCTCGTGGTCTACAACGCTCAGCATGAATCGATGACAACGATCTGGGCTGATGCGTTCATCAAAGAGACCGGGATCGAGGTCGTGCTCCGCCACGGCAAAGACTTCGAGCTGGCAAACCAGATCAAGGCCGAAGGTGACCGGAGTCCGGCCGACGTCTTCCTGACCGAGAACTCACCGGCGATGGCGGTCGTGGAGAACGCCGGCATGTTCGCCGATATCGACTCGGCGACGCTGGCCCAAGTGCCCAAGAAGTACTCCACCAGCACTGGCAAGTGGGTCGGTATCGCGGCCCGGTCGACAGTCTTCGTGTACAACACCGATCGGCTGCGCACCGAGGAACTGCCGGAGTCGATCATGGATCTGGCCAAGCCCGAGTGGCAGGGTCGCTGGGGAGCCGCACCTGGCGGTGCCGACTTCCAGGCGATCGTCAGCGCCATGCTTGAGCTCGAGGGTGAGGAGAAGACTGAGACCTGGCTGCAGGCCATGAAGGTCAACTACAAGAACTACAGCGGCAACAACACTGTGTTGCAGGGCGTGAACAGCGGCGAGATCGACGGCGGGGTCATCTATCACTACTACTGGTACCGCGACCAGGCGAAGACCAAGGAGAACAGCAACAACGCAAAGCTGCTGTTCTTCACTGGAAAGGATCCGGGCGGCTTCCTGTCTGTTTCCGGTGGCGGTGTGCTGGAGACCGCCAAACACGCTGACGAGGCCCAACAGTTCCTGAAGTTCATTACCGGCCCGACGGGTCAGCAGGCGCTCGCGGACAGCGCCGAGTTCGAGTACACGGTTGGCTCGAAGGTGCCGGCAAACCCAGCGCTACAGCCGCTGTCCGAGCTCGACCCGCCGAAAGTCGACCCATCGAAGCTCAACGGACCGAAAGTGATCGAGTTGATGAGCAATGCGGGGTTGATCTGACCACGTTAACGGCGCCGGTTGCGGCGTCGATTCAGCAATCTGGTGGTACCAGCAAGGTTCTCTACCTGGTGGCGGTACCAGTCAGTCTGCTCGGCCTGATCCCGATCGGTTACATCGTCGCCGAGTCGTACGCACTCGGCTGGGCCGGGGGCCAGGAAGCGCTATTTCGACCCCGAGTGGCCGATTTGCTGGGCAACACGCTGGCGCTGGTAGGAACCTGCCTTCTAGGTTGCGTCCTGCTTGGCGTTGCAGCGGCTTGGCTGGTCGAGCGCACCGACCTCCCCGGCCGGAGAGTCTGGGCGGCCATCCTTGTCGCGCCGCTGGCCGTGCCAGCGTTCGTCAACAGCTACGCCTGGGCCTCGCTGTGGCCGCAGTTCGAGGGACTACCAGCAGCGACGACGATAACCGTGCTCTCCTACTACCCGTTCGTGTACCTGCCGGTAGCAGCCGCATTGCGCGGTCTCGACCCGGTGCTGGAGGAGACCGGTGCGGCGCTGGGGCTTGGCCCTGTAAGACGATTCGTACGCGTGGTACTACCGCAGCTACGGGTCGCCATTCTCGGGGGTGGCCTGCTGGTCGGGCTGCACATTCTCGCCGAGTTCGGCGCCCTGCAAATGATCGGCTATGAGACGTTCACCACCGTGATCCTCGTGCAGTTCCAATCAACGTTCAACGGTGCGGCGGCGGTCATGCTCGCCGGAGTGCTCGTGGCATGCAGCCTGCTGTTCGTCACGCTTGAGCTTCTTGCCCGGGGCGGGGCGCGGTACGCGCGGGTCGGCGCGGGAGCTGCACGCCCGGCCGTGCCAGTCCGCCTGGATCTGGCCCGCTGGCCGGTAGTTGCCGTACTCTCGGGGCTCCTCATAGCGGCCGTGGGCGTGCCTGCGTACGCAGTCGCGCGCTGGTGGTCCTACGACGCGGGGATCGATTCCGAGTTGATCGCGGCACTTTTCAGCACGCTGCGGTTCGGGCTCATCGGGGCGGCGGTCACCACTCTGGCGGCGCTGCCACTGGCCTGGCTCGCCGTCCGCCGGCGCAACCTGACGAGCGCGGCCCTCGAGCAATGTGCCTACCTGACGAGCTCGCTGCCGGGTGTCGTGGTCGCACTGGCGCTGGTCACACTCACAGTGCGCTGGACCGATTCGCTCTACCAGACGACAGCCGTCGTGGCGGCGTGCTACCTGATGCTGTTCCTGCCTCGGTCGCTAGTCAACCTGCGTGCCGGGCTTGCCCAGGCAAGTCCGGACCTGGACGACGCGGCCCGCGCCCTGGGGTCATCGGAGCTTAAGCGGCTCGTCCGGGTCACCCTGCCGCTGATCGCTCCCGGAGTGGCCGGCGGTGCAGCGTTCGTCTTCCTCGCCGTCTGCACCGAGCTGACCGCCACCTTGCTGCTGGCGCCGACCGGAACGACCACGTTGGCCACCCAATTCTGGGCCCACAGCGACAGCCTGGACTATGCGGCAGCCGCGCCGTACGCCGCAGTCATGATCGCCATCTCGGCTCCACTGGCCTACCTGATGCTCGAACAATCGCGGAGGTTACGACGACGATGACATTCGCGCTATCGATCCACGGTCTGCGGCACGCGTACGGCGCGGTCGAGATCCTGCACAGCCTCGACCTCGACGTTCCGGCCGACAGCACCCTGGCCGTACTGGGGCCCTCGGGGTGCGGCAAATCGACCCTTCTCCGGCTGGTTGCCGGGTTTGAGCGCCCAGCGGCCGGGCAGGTCGACATCGCCGGAGTCACCGTCGTCGGACAGGGTAGTTGGGTGCCTCCGCAGCATCGCCGGATCGGCTACGTGGCGCAGGAGGGCTCGCTGTTTCCTCACTTGTCGGTGCGACGCAATCTCGAGTTCGGCCTCAACAGACGCCGGCGCGGTGACCGAGTGCGGGTCTCTGAGCTTCTCGATCTCGTCGCGCTGGACGCGAGCTTCCTCGACCGCTACCCCCACGAACTCTCCGGCGGGCAGCAGCAGCGCGTTGCCTTGGCCCGTACTCTGGCCCGACGCCCGGCGCTGGTGTTGCTGGATGAACCGTTCGCTGCTCTCGACGCTGACCTTCGGGCGGCCACCCGTGCGGCAATGGCGGCGGTGCTGCGTAGCGCTGGTGTGGCGACCGTGCTGGTCACCCATGACCAGGGTGAGGCGCTGTCGTTCGCGGATCAGCTGGCTGTCATGGTCGCCGGCTGCTTCACTCAGGTGGGTTCCACCCGCGATGTCTACGAGCGCCCCGCTGATCTGGAGACTGCTCGCCTCGTCGGCAGCGCATTGGTGGTCCCGGGAACGGTCTTGGATGGATATGCGGAAACTCCGCTCGGCCGGATTCCGCTGCGTGTGCCGTCGCCGCGGGGAGCGGCTGAAGTCATGTTGCGGCCTGAGCAGCTCAGCGTACGGCCGGCGGAGGACGGGCCGGCCATCGTCGAACGGGTGCACTACTTCGGTCACGACCGGCTGCTCGATCTAGTCTGGCCAGGCAGCGGTCTACGGGTTCCCGCGAGGGTGCCCGGCCATCTGGACTGCGAGACTGGGGAACGGGTCGAGATCGCCGTCAACGGTGCCGCCCTTGCCTTTCTCACAGCAGCGGGAACCGACACAGCTCGTGATTCGCGGCCAGAACCGGATCTGCCAGCTCCCAACGCCGGCGCCTTTGCCCAGTTGGGGAAGCTGCCGAATGACGAGGTGGATCCACGACAGGACCAGCAAGCTACTGCTGAGGTGCAGCCAGTTGGTCGGAAACGTGACGGAAACTCTCTGGTCGGCCTTGATTCTGGCTACTGAGACAAGGCGGACGCCAGTCAAGATCACGACCGAGTCAGAGCAGAGTACGCAGCGCGCTAATCACCCGAATCCCTGTGGACTTCCTCCCCGGCATCGAGATGCGCAGCCACCTGCGGGAGTTTGTCGACCAGCGCGTCGAGGGTGCGGTCGAACTGGGCGTGCACCGAGTCGGCATCGGGCTGGTCATAGAACCCCGGGTGCAGCAACGCTTTGACCCAACCCCAGGTGTTCTTCGGTGTGGCCGACATCAGGTTCGCCCGTAATGGGTGCGGCTTCGCTGCCAAGCGGCGCCGGGGAGAGTGGCGCCGATCGCCTCGACCAGGCCGCGGTGGGCGTCGAAGGTCACCAACCTGACACCGGTGAGGCCGCGGGCGGTCAGGTCGCGGAAGAACACCAGCCAGCCGTCACGACCCGCCGTAGTCTTGCAGGCCCTGCACGATGCGTACCGGCCCATAGCGCGGCCCCGCCGATGTGGGGTGCCCAACGATGACGTTCTCGCCCACCGGGAAATCCTCGGGCGAGTGGGGTAGCACGTCACCGCAACCACCGCGTACCGTTAGTGATCATGAACCACGGCAGATCTTGGGGAAAAAGAGGAATATATCCAATGAGCAGGCTAATCAAGGCGACGATCTCCACCCTAGTAGCCGCGTCTCTAGCCGGATTGATGCTCTCTCCAAGCATCCCGGCGTCTGCGGTTGTAGAGCGACTACCCGACTTGAAGATGTTGAAGCCGACTGGGTTCTACATTCAGAATACGACAACCGAAAAACGCCTTCGGTTCACCACAATTATCACGAACGCCGGAACAGGTAAGTTCGATGTGCGAGGTTCGCGCCCTAGTACTGCGTACTCGCGGATGAGCCTGAAGCAGCGGATATATCGATCTGATGGTACTTATCGGAGTATCTCGATTCCGAGCACGGACTCCTGGGCCTTCTATGCTGGGGACGGTCATGCACACTGGCATGTTTATAAGTTGCAGCAATTCACTATTCGCCCGGCCTATCCCGACGGCTCTTACGGTGGCATCGTGGGGCGGGGCGCGAAGACGGGATTCTGCTTTTTCGACAACACTAAGGTCAACTTGGGCCTGCCTTACGCACCACAGTCTCCAAGCTACACCGGATGCGGCGTTGCTTCGTCGCTGAGTATCCGTGAAGGTCTCTCGGTCGGCTGGGGCGACAAGTACGGCTCGAACCTCGCCTACCAATGGATTAAGATCAATGGATTGAGGGATGGCCTTTACCGGATTACCGTCAGGGCAGACCCCGGTAGTGATTATCTAGAATCGAATGAGGCGAACAACGCCAGTTGGGTGACCATCCGGCTTACTGGAAATACGGTCACAGTTATTTGACCTCACCGTGAGAATCGTAACGGTGTCTAACAAGGTGATGCGGTTTCTAACGCAGCACGCCGGCTCAGGCCCGTGGAGATCTGGCCAGGCGCCTCGGCGAGGGTGCTCGTCTCGCTCAGTTGCACCGTCGGCCCTCGCCGTGGCCACCGGCACCAAACGTTCGATGGCCTACACCGCAATCACACGGTGACCGCACAAAGTGAATGCCTGAGTCAGAAGCTCCTGCTGAAAGCCATCTCGCCCTCGTCACCAAGCAACAAACGCGCCACCTGGTTTTACATGCCACAAACAGGGTTCGCTGTGCAATAAGGTCACAAAAGCCAGGTTGAAGCTATGAGGCACAATAAGTTCGCGAGACCAAGTATCTGGTCTATTTCTAAGGTAAGCGCTCTGACTTATATACTGTCCGCATGAGCAAGCTTGAGATTATTCATCTGGGTCACCCGAAGCTTAGCGCAAATCATTGGCCGTAACTAAACGTCAGCTGAAAACGAAGAGATTTCAGGACTTCATCGACGATCTTTGTGCTATTTGCGATGCCAACAACGGCGCAGGAATTGCCGCTCCTCAAGTTGGAGTAAATAAGCGAGTGATAGTCGTGCACATTGATCCGAACAATCCTCGATACCCTGGCAAGAAGCCCTTTCCGCTGACTGTGGTCATCAACCCCCGAATAACCAAGCGCTCGAAAACGCTACAAGAAGATTGGGAGGGGGACCTATCGGCGAACCTGCGCGCAAAAGTTCCTCGTCCCGGTTGTTGTACCGTGGAGGGCCTAGATCGAGATGGCAATAAAGTAATGTTTGACCTGGATTACAGCTTTCACGCCCGCGTGTTTCAGCATGAGATAGATCACCTGTCAGGCGTCATGATGATCGATCGCGTCAAGCGCAAAGAAACGATCTGCGAGCTTCCCGAGTGGGAGAAGTATTGGAAAGACAAAGAGCATGAGCCGATTTAGGATATGGGAGGCAGCCTAGGAGACCATGGCGGCCGCATGTTCAACATCGGCGGCCCGCAGTCTTCGCCAAACGGTCGCAGGATCAACTAAATATCTTGCCTAGCTCTACCAATAACCAGCCCTCACGGTAAAGACTGGCGGCTTCCTCAACCTCGGCATAGGCCTGCCCGCCGTCATCTCACTCATACGGGAGTGTCAAGGATCAACCGGAACCGGTGTCAACCATCAACCGGAACCGTGTAAAGCATCAACCGGAACCGTGTAAAGCA
>DATFQP010000240.1:0-4291 GCA_035264145.1 Propionibacteriaceae bacterium | reverse complement strand
CCTCCGTCGGTCCAGTGGGCGGTCAACGAACTCAACGTGGGCGCCAATCCGGCGGTCTACCTGTATTCGACCGGACCGAAATTCGCCTTCGTGTTGTGGGCGAACGGCACCGAACGCGACAAGAAGATCGCCAAGTTCATGGTCGATCGGGGCTGGGCGGCGACGATGGTGCTCACCGAGCCCGACGCCGGCTCCGATGTGGGCGCTGGTCGCACCCGGGCCATCCCACAATCGGATGGCTCCTGGCATCTCGAGGGGGTCAAGCGCTTCATCACCTCCGCCGAGCATGACCTGAGCGAGAACATCGTGCACCTCGTGCTGGCCCGTCCGTCCGAAGCTGCTGCGGCGGGTACGGAAGGTCGCGCCCGCTCGTTGCCGGACGGCGTCGGTGGTCCGGGAACCAAAGGGTTGTCGCTGTTCATCGTGCCCAAGTGGCACTTCGATTTCGGGACCGGTGAACTCACCGGCGTACGGAACGGCGTCTACGCCACCAACGTCGAGCACAAGATGGGCATCCGGGGTTCGACGACATGCGAGTTGACGTTCGGCGCCGGGAACACCCCTGCCAAGGGCTGGCTGCTTGGCGAGGTCCACGCAGGGATTGCTCAGATGTTCCAAGTGATCGAGTACGCCCGGATGATGGTGGGCACCAAGGCGATCGCGACGCTGTCGACCGGTTACCTCAATGCCCTGGAGTACGCGAAGACCCGGGTTCAAGGACCAGACCTCACCCAGGCGGCCGACAGAGCCGCACCGCGGGTGACGATCACTCATCACCCGGACGTCCGCCGCTCGCTGATGAACCAGAAGGCCTTCGCGGAGGGTCTGCGCGCGCTGATGCTCTACACCGCCAGCATCCAGGACCGGGTGGCGCTGGCCCGCGCGAACGACTCTCGCGACCTGGCCGCCGAATGCCTCAACAACCTGCTGCTGCCTATCGTGAAGGGCTACGGTTCCGAGCGTTCCTGGGTGCTCCTCGGCACCGAGTCGCTGCAGACCCTGGGCGGCTCCGGCTTCCTCACCGACTACCCGATCGAGCAGTACGTCCGCGACGCCAAGATCGACACGCTGTACGAGGGCACTACCGCAATCCAGGGCCAGGACCTGTTTTTCCGTAAGATCATCAAGGACCAGGGTCGGGCGCTTACCGACCTCTCGGGCCAGATCGCGAAGTTCCTGAGGACCGAGGGTGGCAATGGGCAGCTCAAGGAGGAGCGAGAACTGCTGAAGCGTGGTCTGGAGGACGTCGGCGCGATCGTCGAGACCATGACCGGCGACCTGCTCAGCTGCGGAAGGGAAAGCTTCCGCAACGTCTACAAGGTCGGCCTGAACACCACTCGGCTGCTGATGTGTCTCGGTGATGTCATCTGCGCCTGGCTGCTGCTTCGGGGTGCCGAGGTCGCGCTCGGCAAGCTGAACGCCGAGCTGGCGGAGTCCGAGAGGCATTTCTATGAGGGCAAGGTCGCCTCCGCCCGTTGGTTCACACACACCGTGCTGCCGAAACTGGCGGCCGAGCGAGCCATCGCCGAGTCGGCCGACTTGGCGATCATGGACTTGGCAGAGGAAGCCTTTTGACCACCGCTGGATCACCGGAGCCACCCGCGATCGGCGAGCTCGCCCTCGGTCCCCTGGTTGACGCGCGAACGGTAGGGCCGGAGGACACCAGGGAGGGCGAGCGTTACGACGAGGTGGACTTCACCGACGCTGATCTCGAGTTCACCTCGTTCAGCGCCTGTGCCTTCCATCGAGTCCGGCTTAATGAGGCACGTCTCCGTGGGGCCCACTTCGCAGAGGTCATCTTCGATGAGGTGGACGCGGCCGTCCTGGCGGCTCCCCGCTCATCGTGGCGAAACGTGCAGCTGACCGGGTCGCGCCTGGGCTCCATGGCGCTGTACGAATCGAACTGGCGGTCAGTCAGCATCGAAGGAAGCAAGATCGACTACTTGAACGCCAGGTCCGCGCATTGGGAGGATGTGCGCTGGCGCGACTGCACCATTTCTGAGCTTGATCTCGGCCAGGCGGTGATCAGCCGAATGGCCTTCCAAGACTGCCGGATCGGCACTCTTCACCTGGGCCAGACTCAGCTTTCCGATGTCGACCTGCGTGGCACGCAGTTGGGCGTCCTGGAGGACCTGGCGGGCTTGGCCGGCAGCTGGATCACCGAGTCGCAGCTTGAGGCGCTGGCACCCCAGCTGGCGGCGTATCTGTCGATCAACGTGGGCTGAGACCGCGACACCTGCCTTGAGACCGGGGTCCGAGGCGAGGACGATGTGACCCATGGCCTCAGCTCCGTCCCGCATTGTCATCGTCGGTGCGTCTCTTGGCGGCGCTTCGGCGGCGGTCGGCTTGCGTCAGCGGGGCTTCGATGGCGAGGTGGTGCTGATTGGCGCGGAAGATCACCTGCCGTACGAGCGACCACCACTGTCCAAGGCTCTGCTCCTCGGTGAGCGGGACGAGCCGGACTGGGTCCAGGACGCCGGCTACTACGAAGCTCATGGGATCGAGTTGGTCAGGAAAACCGTGGTGACCGCCGTCGTTCGACAACGGCATGTCGTAACGACGGCCGGAGCGGAGCATCCGTACGACAAGTTGCTACTCGCCACCGGGTCTACTCCGCGTCGGCTCGGCATGCCGGGCGACCAACTCGACGGCATTGTGACGCTCCGGACGTGGGACGACGCACTCGCGCTGCGCAAACGGCTGATCGCAGGCGCCAACATCGTGATCGTCGGGGCCGGCTGGATCGGCTGCGAGGTGGCCGCAGCTGCCCGTCACCACGGCGCTTCGGTGACGGTCATAGAGCCGGCCTCCCAGCCACTCGTCCGGGTCGTCGGGGAGCAGGTGGGCGCGGCCTTCGCCGATCTGCACCGCGAGCACGGGGTCGATCTCCGCCTGGGCGTGGGCGTCACTGGCATCCTGGGCGGCGCCGGTGGCGTCGAGTCGATACAGCTCAGCGACGGTTCCTCACTACCGGGGGAGACGGTGGTGGTGGGTGTCGGCGTGAAGCCGAACATGGAACTTGCCGAGGCAGCCGGCTTGGACCTGGCCGACCGGGGCGTCGCCGTCAACGCGACCCTACAGAGCTCGGATCCCGACATCTACGCGGTCGGCGACATAGCAGCGCATGATCATCCGCGGTACGACGGCCGGGTGCGGGTTGAGCACTGGGCCGCGGCCAAGGATCAAGGGGCGCACGTTGCCGGCAACCTCATGGGCGCCGACGACCCGTACGAGCTGCGCCCGTTTTTCTTCTCCGACCAGTACGACCTCGGCTGCGAATACCGCGGCCTCGCCGACCCGGCTCGCGATGAGCTGGTCCTCCGCGGAGACCTCAGGTCGCGAGAGTTCACCGCGTTCTGGCTGCGCGCCGGCGGTGTGGTCGCCGCCATGAACGTCAACCAGTGGGACGACGGCGACAGCCTCCAGGCCCTGGTCGACTCCGGCGGCCCACTGTAAGGCCGAGCAGATGCCCCACACCCACCGTCGTACGGACCAAGGAGCTCCAGATGTCCGCTAGTCTCACCAGCACCGCACCGATCCCCGCAGCCAGCGGTGTAGCCGCACAGGCCCTGACAGCGGGAGCTGCCACGATCGACCGGATCAGGTCGGTCAAGCTCTCCTCCATCACCCTGCCGCTGGCCACGCCGATCAGCGACGCCAAAGTGTTCACGGGTCGGCAGAAGCCCATGACCGAGGTCGCTTTGTTGTTCGCGGAGGTCCGCACCGAGGACGGCCACGAGGGCATCGGCTTCAGCTACTCCAAACGCGCCGGCGGGCCGGGCCAGTTCGCGCACGCCCAGGAGATCGCTCCGGTTCTGATCGGCGAGGATCCGAGCGACATCGGCAAGATCTGGACGAAACTGGTCTGGGCGGGCGCCTCCGTTGGCCGCAGTGGGCTGGCCACACAGTCGATCGCCGCCATCGACATCGCATTGTGGGACCTCAAGGCCAAGCGCGCGAACCTGCCGCTGGCCAAATTGCTCGGCGCCTACCGGGATTCGGTCCGCACTTACAACACCTCCGGTGGGTTCCTGCACGCGCCGATCGAGCAGGTCGTCGAGAATTCCACCGACGCCCTGTCGAGCGGCATCGGCGGCATCAAGATCAAGGTCGGGCAACCGGACTGGAAGACCGACATCGCCAGGGTCGAGCGTGTCCGGGAACATCTGGGTGATGACGTTCCCCTGATGGTCGATGCCAATCAGCAGTGGGACAGGGCCAGCGCACAACGGATGGGCCGGCTGCTCGAGCGTTTCAACCTGGTCTGGATCGAGGAACCGCTGGATGCCTA
>DATFQP010000239.1:0-18366 GCA_035264145.1 Propionibacteriaceae bacterium | reverse complement strand
GGGCGCCCTTGTGGCCGGATCCGGAGACCGACCAGGGACGCCATCGCCTCCGTTACGGCGTGGTGCCTGGCGCCGGCATCCTCGATGCGGTGCGCGAGGGCTATGCGATCAACCTGCCGCTGCGCACGGTTGCTGGCGACGTCCCTGTGGCGCCTCTCATCACGGTCGACTCTCCAGATGTCGTCGTCGAGGCGGTCAAGCTCGCCGAGGACCGGAGCGGTGACGTGGTCGTGCGGCTCTATGCCGCCTCTGGTGGCCGAGCCCGGACCACCGTGCGTACCGGGTTCGCGGCGCGGTCGGTCCACAGCGTTGACCTGCTGGAGCGTCCGCTGGACATCGGTCAGACGTGGGCCGATGCCACCACAGCCAACGTTCGATTCGGTCCGTTCCAGATCGTGTCTCTGCGCTACGCGCGGTAGACGCCGTCCTGCGGTAACTACTCGGCCGACTCTCCGAATCGGCTTCTGGCCTCTACCGGGATCAGCGGTCGCTCGCCCCGCACCTTGAGCTGTTGTACAGCCCAGGTGTTGCCATCGGGGTCGGCGAAGCCGAAGAAGGTGCCGCCATCGCGCTCGTCGAATACGGTGATTTCGCTGGCTACGACCCCGCGGTCGACCAGTTGCTGCCGCGCTATCTCGGCATCGGCAACCACGAGTTGGAGCCCGCGCATCGATCCGGGCGCCATCTCCTGCTGGCTCGGGAGGTTACCGATCACAATGGAGCATCCGGAACCCGGCGGCGTCAGTTGCGCGATGTCCATGTGCTCGTTGACGGTGTGGTGATCAAGGTCGAAACCGACTTGATCGCGGTAGAACGCGATCGAGCGGTCGATGTCACTTACCGGCAGTACCACTACTTCGAGTGTCCAGTCCATCGATCCGTCCTTTTGCTCCAGTCGGTTGTGAGCATCACCGGCCTCGGCGGCTCCGAGGACCGAACCTACGCCCCAGTACGGCCTAGCCCTAAACTGCCGGGAATGGAGTACCGACAGCTCGGCCGTTCCGGCCTTCGAGTCTCGACGATCACACTCGGCACCATGGGTTTCGGCGGCAGCGGCTGGGCCGCCGCCGTCGGTCAGATCGACGTCGACGGAGCCCGCCAACAGATCCGACTCGCGCGGGATGCCGGCGTCAATCTGTTTGATACGGCGGACGTCTACTCCGGCGGCACCTCGGAGGAGATCCTCGGCAAGGCGCTGGGGTCGGATCGCGATGATGTGCTCATTGCGACCAAGGTGCGGATGCCCATGGGGGAAGGGCCGAACGATGCAGGTCTGTCCAGGCACCACATCGTCCGCGGCGCCGAAGCCAGCCTGCGCCGGCTCGGCACTGACTACATCGACCTCTACCAGGTGCACGAGTGGGACGGTCAGACCCCTCTCGAGGAGACGCTCAACGCGCTTGACCACCTTGTGCAGTCGGGCAAGGTGCGTTACATCGGCTGCTCCAACTACGCCGCGTGGCAGCTGATGAAGTCCCTGTGGACGTCGGAGCGGGAGGGTCTGTCACGCTTCGTCAGTCAGCAGGTCTACTACTCACTGCAGGCTCACGACATCGAGAACGAGCTCGTGCCGCTCTCGATTGATCAGGGCCTCGGGATCCTCGTGTGGAGCCCCATTGCCGGCGGACTGCTGTCTGGCAAGTACCGCCGCGGCGTTGATGCGCCAGCCGGCAGCCGGCACCTCAGCGACTGGGACGAGCCGCCGGTACACGACGAGGACAAGCTGTACGACACCATCGAGGAGCTGGTGGCCATCGGGGACGATCACGGCGTCTCCGCTGCCCAGGTCGCCCTCGCCTATCTCATCGGAAAGTCGGCGGTCACCTCCGTAATCGTCGGTGCACGGACCGAGGAACAGCTCGCGGACAACCTCCGCTCAGCCGAGCTCAGCCTGTCCGAAGCCGAGGTCGGCCGCTTGGACGCAGTCAGCGCTCAGCCGCTGCCGTATCCGTACTGGCACCAGGCGAACACCTCAGGTGATCGGCTCGGCGCCGCTGACCTCACGCTGCTCGCCCAGCACCTCAAGAACTGACCCTGCCCGGACGAGACGAGGGCTGGTTACTCCGGGTCGGCGAGGTCATCCAAGCAAGGCTTCGGCTGCGGACGCATGGCGCTCTGCCTACCGCCACCACCGTTTGTCGCGAGGTGGCAATGCGCTAGCAGGACTCTGGGGTTGAATGGAGCCGTGATCCGAGCGGTCCGCGTCTACGAGCTCAGCGATCAAGATTCCGGAGCCCGTTGGCTCGTCGACCGGATCTGGCCTCGCGGGATCCCCAAGGCCTCCCTCGCCCTTGCAGGTTGGGCGCGAGATGCCGCTCCCAGTGACGAGCTGCGTCGCTGGTTCGGCCACGATCCGCGTCGGTGGGAAGAATTCCGGCGCCGGTACGCGAGCGAACTCGACAGGTCCGGGGAATCGTGGCGGCCACTCCTCGACGCCGCCAGCATCGGTGACGTGCTCCTGCTGTACGCCGCCCGCGACGCCGAGCACAACAACGCTGTCGCACTTCGTGACTACCTGCTTGAGCGGATGGTCCCGGGCCCTCCCGACTCGGAACCCTAGGCGGAACCCGCCCGGCGTGCGAGCGCCCGTGGGCCGCTCCAACTGGCTCTTCGGACTAGTCCTTGGTTGTCAGTGTCACGCAGCACCGATTCTCGCCAGCATCGAGACGGATATCGAGCAGGTCGGGTGCAATGGCTTGGGCGAGTGCGGTTATGAGCGTGTGGTTGAGCTGGCAAACGAGTTCCGTGTGGCTGCGAGCCAAGGCGTGGAATGGGCAGTTGGCCAAGATGAAGCTGCTGCCGCTTCGGCGAGGCTCGTATCCGTGCTCGCTGAGGATGTCCAGAGCGAGGTCGACAGCAGCCTCGGCTGACATTGGCCGATCCGTCACAGCCTCGGCAATGGCCGTTCCGTGTGCGGCCGCCGCCTCTCTGAGAGCGTCCGGGATTTGGGTCCCGGTCTGGCCAGAGGCTGTGATGGCTTCGGCCATGATCCGAGCTGCGAGTTCATACTCACGCGCCGGAAGGGTGACGGTGAACTCCTTGCGGCCGCGGCGGTAGCGCTTGGCAGGCCGTCCGGCGCCTGGTCCGGTGCGTCCTGTAAGCCGGACGTAGTCGGTTTCCAGCAGGCCCTCCGCCTCGAGCCGGTCAAGGTGGAACTTGGCTTGATGCCGGGCGATACCGACCGCCTCCGCGGCCTGGTCCCGACTGACGGGTTCGGTCTGGGAGCAGACGAACCGGTATAGCTGTCGGCGCACGGGGTCGGCCAGCGCGCCGATCCCGGTCACATTTCGGTCAAAGTCCGGAATGGAACGACCTCCTAACGTACAAATATCTTGACGTTACACCTTCTATAGTCTAACGTTTGTTTCATTATCCGTTATGTTCGCTGTTTGGGAGGGGACCACTAGATGCCGATTGCTGCTCTGGTCACCTGGATCATCACCGCCCTTATCGGATCCTTCATGCTGATCCGCTGGGTCAGTCGTGGCGGGCTGCGTCGTCAGGGTGCGGCAGCCACCCACTTCCCTCCGGCTCGGGTCTTCACTCACTTCGGGCTGGCCGCGGCGGGTCTAATCCTGTGGATCAGCTATCTGGTGACCGGCAGCTCGGTCCTGGCCTGGATCGCCTTCGCTGCTCTGGTCCCGGTCGCCTTGCTGGGCGGGCTCCTGGTGAGGCGATGGGTGCAAGACGGGCGTGCTGCGATGCGCGGCGATACTCCTCCGGACGGGATCGAGCTGGCGGAGCAGCACATCCCGCGGGCGCCAGTGGTTCTGCATGGGATCTTCGCCGTCAGCACTCTTGTGTTGGTCTTGCTCAGTGCGCTCGGCGCCGGATAAGGCGGAGCACAATTGCGTGACCTTGTGCGGTCGGGATCAGCCAGCGACGGGATGTCCCAGTCTCTGCACCAATCTGGTGATGGCTTCTTCGGCGGTGGGCACTTCACCGAATACCTCGCGCTGGCGGGTCGGATCGGCGACGTACTGTCCGGTCTGGAACCACCGCAACATCGCCCCCATGTCGTTGACCGTCGGGCTGACCTTGCCAACCACCGTGGAGATCGTGTTGATCACGCCCGCCGGCAAGCTGCGCACCCGGATCTCCCGTCCGAGCAGCCGCCCCGCCACTTGCGCGACTTCCTGAATGCTCACCGGCCGGTCCCAGCCGATGTCGATGCGCTGGCCGTCCACGCCTGGCACGTACAGGGCGTCGGCGAGGTAGTCAGCGACATCCTCGGTGAGGACGAACGTGAGTGGGATGGTCGTCGAGCCGAACCACATGACCCGCCCCTTGGCGAACGAATCCCCTCCCATTTGGATGATCGAGTCGAGGAAAGCCCCCGGCCGCAGTGAGACGAACGGCACGCCCTTCTGCTCCAGCCGGTCCTCGGCGAGTTTCTTGTTCCAAAAATGCGGAACCTCGGGGGTTTGGTCACTGGTGAGGATGCTGGTCAGCACGAACCGCCGTACTCCAGTTTGGCTGGCCACGTCAATCAGGTTGCGGTTACCGACCGTGTCGATCATCGCCGTATCGCCCTTGCTGTGGCGGGTGTAGCCGGCCGCCGTGGTGATCACCGCATCCGCGCCGTCCATCACCCGCAACAAGGACGCTGGCTCCATCATGTCACCCCGAGCGATCTCCACCCCGGCCTTCGTCAGCGCCGTCGGGTCCGACGCCGGCCGCACGAGGGCGCGCACCCGCTTCCCCCGGGATAGAAGCGCATCCACCACCTGCCGGCCCAGCATGCCGGTGGCTCCAACTACGACCACAGGGCTGTCATTAGTCATTGCAGGCGCTCCTCCTGGGCATGGACCCTGTGTTTGCCAACCCTCCGCCGCCGAAGGTATTCCCAGACGTGGGGGCCCGGCCGTTATCGGCCACCGATCTATATCGCGGTGCCGGTGGGCGGTGCAGCGGGTGCCTGCTCAGGGGCAGTCCCTGAGCTCCGAACTAGTGAGATGTAAGTGGAGCGCTGCGATAAGCCGAAACGTGCGACGGCGACCCGGCGGTGAATTCGCTGCCCGCCCAATCGGCATGCCTCGTCTCGAGCTCAAATCCCGCGAGCTGCGCCATCAAGTCGAGTTCTGCCGGCCAGATATATCGGTGTGGGCTGCGGAACAGCTCGGCCCGCCTGTCCTCACCGAAACGGAAGTGGTGGGAAACGACGTGCTGCTGCACGACGTCGTAAGTGTCCAAGCCGATGTACCCGGGCTCGACGTGGTAGACATTCGCTGATTGACCCGGGGGCAGCCTGCGCAGCTGGGGAACCCACAATTCGATGACGAATCGGCCACCAGGCGAGAGGTGACGGGCGGCGTTGCGGAAACAATCAACTTGCTCTGCTTGGCTCAGCAGGTTGGAGATCGTGTTGAAAACGAGGTAGATGAGTGTGAACTCGCCGGGAGCGCGGGCAGTCGCCATATCGCCGATCACAACTGGTATTGCTGCCTCGTCGGCTTTGGTGCGCAGCTTTTCCACCATCGGACGTGAGAGCTCGATGCCAGTGACCGGGATCCCGCGGTTGGCTAGCGGTACCGCTACCCGACCAGTCCCGATGGCGAATTCCAGCGCTCGGCCGCTGCCTGCGAGTTTGGCGAGGTAGTCGACAGTGGGCTCCAAGACCTCCGGCGCGAACATGCCGGAGCCTGGTGTGTCGTACTGCTGGGCAGTCTTCGCGTCCCAGATCTCCTCCTGTCGCATGGTCTGACGATGTCAATGGATCCGCGACGCGTCCAGGGTTTTTCTGCAGGGCCACGGATGCGACGCCTTGAGCGCAATCAATCAGGACAATGGAATCGATCCCCCGCGAAGGGAGCGGTGTGCGTGCCTGATCTGTTCGGCCGACCGATGCGATCGGCGCGATCGCTGAGAGTCAACGTGGCACTGATGCGTGCGTTCCGTCGCTCCCCGATGGAGTTCCTGACCCTACTCGTGGCCAGCGGCACCGGTACGACCCCGCTGCGGATGGGGCCCGAGCAAGTCCTGTTGGTTGGCGATGCCGCCGACGTCTGGGAGCTGCTGACCACGCACGCCCGAGTTACGGGGAAGGGCCGTGGGCTCGTACGCGCTCGACTTTTGCTCGGCGACGGCCTGCTCACCAGCGAAGGGGACGCACATCTGCGCGACCGGCGCACTCTGCAGCCGGCCTTCCACCCGCAGCGGATCACCGACTATGCGCCGCAGTTCGCCTGCGCGGCGCGGCGCCGTGCCGACCGGTGGTCCGATGGTCGCGACGTCGACCTCATCGCGGAGACGTCCGCCATGACACTGGACGGCGTGGGCCGGGCGCTGTTCGGCTCCGACATCCGCGCTCCGACGCCGGAGATCACCCGAGCGTTGTCCAATCTGCTTGCCGGCTTTCGGCTCGCCATGGCTCCGGGAGGTCGCACGCTGCTCCGCTCCCCGCTGCCGGTCGCCGTTCGGGTGCGGTCAGCCAAGGCCCATCTAGAGAAAGTCGTTGACGACCTCATCCGGGGGCGGTGGGCCGTTGCCGAGGGGCCATGTCCGGTGCTGGATGTGTTGGCGTCTAACCCGGCCCTTACCGACGAGCAAACCCGAGACGAGGTGATGACGTTGCTGCTGGCCGGCCATGAGACAACCGCCATGGCTCTGACCTGGGCCATCGCCGCGATAGACCAGCAGCCCGCGGTGCGCGCCGATCTCGAGGCCGAGTGGGACGCTCAACCGGAGGTACCTCCCGCAGCTGAGGTAGCGAGCGCGCTACCCCTCACCATGGCCGTGCTAGCCGAGACGTTACGGCTGTGGCCACCGTCCTGGATGATCAGCCGCCGGATCCTGCAGCCGGTCGTGCTCGGCAGGCGCATCTTGGGTATCGGAACCATGTGCCTGGTCAGCCCTGCTTTGCTGCATCGTGACCCGCGGTGGTGGGCCGAGCCAGAACAGTTTCGGCCAGACCGCTGGTTGCGACGCGAGCCGGGAAAGCTCAACCGTTTCGATCCCAAGGCTCCAGGCCAACCCCGTGGTGCCTATCTGCCCTTCGGTGCTGGACCCAGGATGTGTATCGGAGAGCAGTTCGCCTGGTCGGAGGCCACGACGATGCTGGCCGAGCTGGGCCGCACATGGCACCTCCGCGTACACGATGCTCCGCTTGCTGCTGGCCGATCCTCGATGACATTGCGGCCGAAGGGTCCCGTGCGGGCGACGACGTTGCTGCGAGCACCGTGACCTCTACCGAGCCGAGACCGGCCGTCCGCCGGCTTATGATTTGCCGAGCCGAGACCGTCCGTCCGTCGGCTTCGGACGGGCGTCACGAAGGGCTCGACGGCATGCCATACCGGCTGCGCTACTCGTCCCCCTCCACGAGCCGCCGGGCCGCGTCGAGCCGGCGGCGGGCGTCGGCCAATGCGTTCACAGTCTCCTGTTGCCTGGACTTCGCTTCGGCGAGATGCCGCTGGGCGGTGACCTTGTCCCGTCGCGCTTCAATCCGCTTGGTGTCGAGCGAGCTCAACAGATCGTCGGCGGCCTCCACCGCTCCCTCCGCGTCTGCGAGGTCGAATTCGGACTGCCAATGTCTGGCCTCAGCGGCGGCAAGTTCTTCCTCGGCCTGGCGCAGCGGGGAGGATGCATCCCTGCCCCTGAGTGGCGCCGGACTGGAATCGTCATTTCCCGCCAAGGTGGCACCGGTCACGTCGACGAGCTTGACGGTCGACCGACCGGCTACGGCAAGCCGCCGGGCCGCAAGCTCGTCCTCCACCGCAGGCTGCTCTGGCTCAGCCGCTTCCGTCGCAACGTCAGCAGGCCTGACCTCGGTAATCAACTCGATCTGTCCAGCGGTGGCGCGTGGCCGCCGGCCGAAGCCGCTGTGCGAAAGCGGCCGCACGAGACGGCCATTGCGAATGGTCAAGGCTCCCGCGAGATCGACAAGAGCCGCCTGAAGCGTCGCCTCCACCTCCAACAGCACGGTCGAGGTCACCCGCACGCCGGCGTCAGCGGCGTGCGCGCGCGCCTGATCGAGCAGGTCTGAGAACAAGCGTCGGCGCTGGTCGGCCAGGTTGCGCAGCTCTGCACCAGCCAGCCCAGTCTGCGCATCCCGCAGCTCACGTCCCAAAGCAGACAGACGCTGCATCGCCGCCGAATCGCGTGCTAAGAGGTTCACCAACCAGGCGCTGCGGGTGGGGCGGCGGAGTTGCTGTAGCCGTTCGGCCACCTCCCGGCTGCCGGCGGCCCTGGCCTGCCGCACCAACTCGTTGCGAGCAGCGACGAAGTCGGCAGGGGGGAGCACATAGAGGCCCCGGACGATGTCGTCCAGTTCGCGCCCGATCAACTGCACAGTCATTCCGGCTCAATCTAATGTCGCATTGGCCGGACAGCTCAAATCGGACGAGCCGGACAGCTCAAATCGAACTAGGACGCGACCGCCAGGTTCGCTGCTTCATCCGCCGCGCAACAGCCACCCAGCACCAACGCGCAATCGATGACGAACACGTGCCGCAGCAGGTCTCCGAGCTCGCAAGCGGCGTTTGTGCATTCCACAGTGCGGTCACTGTGCAGCACGAGGGTGCCGTGGCAGTGATCGATATCCCGGCCGCAGTCTGAACAACCGCTCATGTGGTCGTTGGTACCAGCTGCGTCGGCCACAAGGCGGTATTGCGGTCGGCGTGTCACGGCCGTGTCCTCGAAATTGTGTCAGCGCCGCTTCTTCGGCGGGCTCGTTTCGCGTCCCGCCTGCGCAGGCTTTGTGGCCTTCTTCTTGGCCGCGCCAGGGGTCGCGGCGGCCCGCCGACGTCCACCGTTGCCAGTCGACCGGCGTTGCATCGCGGCCTCGATGCTGGCTCGCAGCGCGGACACCAGGTCGAGCGGCACCGCGCCAGACTCACCCTCCTGGATTGGGGTTCGGCCCGTCGCCTTCGCGTCGATCAGGGCGGTCAGCGTCTCTCGATGTACGTCGCGGTACCTGCCTGGATCCAACTGCTCATCAGACAGGGAGTCGACCAATGCCTCTGCCATGGAGAGCTCTTGGGAGGGGGTCGCCCACTCATCCTCATCCGCCTGGAACGGGAACTGTGGCTCCCGGACCTCGTCCGGCCACAGCATGGTCGCGAGGACCAGGACATCGCTGTGTACCCGCAACACCGCGACGATCTGGCGATCACGGAGCGTGACCTTGGCGACCGCGACGCGCCCCTTCTTTCTCAGTGCGTCACGTAGCAGCCGGTAGGGCTTGGCCCCCTGCCGTTCCGGCTCCACGTAGTAGCTGCGGTCGAGATAGATGGGGTCGACGGATTGAGCCGGCAGGAACGAGATGACCTCGATCGAACGTGACGTCGTCGCCGGCAACATCGACAGGTCGTCATCGCTGAGCACGACGAGCTCACCGGTGGTCGACTCGTAGCCGCGCCCGATCTCCTCGTACGGCACTTCGGCACCATCGATCGAGCAAACCCGCTTGTACTGCACCCGGCCGCCGTCTGTCGTGTGGATCTGGTGGGCGGGAACGTTCTTGCTCTCGGTGGCTACATACAGCCGCACCGGGATCGTCACCAAGCCGAAGGAGATGGTGCCTCTCCATACCATCCGCATCACCGCACACCTCCGACCTGAGTACCCGTCGATACGGGCCTGGACTCGTTACTCCTATTGTCTCCGTGGCCGGGAAATGCCTGACAGCCCGGGCCGCATCAACCAGCTCCTTGAGTCGTCGAAGGGGAGCCGGTCTCCTCTGCCGAATAGTGCTTGCCCGGACAATACGGCCACTCCTCGAAGTCCTCTACCCGGCCATCATCGGCGAACCGCAGCAGCCAAACATCGCGGGACTCCTGTTCAGCCGGCGGCCCATAGGCCACGTCGACTCGGACGGCGGCGTGGTTGCGCTCGGTCCACGATGGCCATGCTCCCTCAAGATCTCGCTCAGAGGAATTAATCCGTGGCGCTCGGTCCGTCCTCACCGATGAGTTTCGGCCGAGTCTGGAGTCCGTTGTGTCGGGCCGGGCGAGCAGCGTCACCGGCTGAGCGGCAACATGAAGGGATCGACGTATGACTGGCACACGTGTCCTGGTCGGCACCCGCAAGGGCGCCTTCCGCCTCACCTCGGACGAGAGGCGCTCAGAATGGGCGGTCGATGGCCCGTATTTCCCGGGGTGGGAGATCTACCACGTCAAGGGATCGCCGGTGAATCCCGACCGGGTCTACGCTTCGCAGACCAGCGGATGGTTCGGGCAAGTCATCCAGCGCTCCGATGATGGAGGCGCATCGTGGGAGACGGTGGGTAACGACTTCGCCTACGAGGGTGAGGTTGGGGAGCATCAGTGGTACGACGGATCGTTGCGGCCCTGGTCCTTCACCCGCGTCTGGCACCTCGAGCCCTCCGTCCATGACGCCGAGACGGTCTACGCCGGCGCCGAGGACGCGGCTTTGTTCAAGTCCACTGACGGCGGAGGAGAGTGGACGGAGTTGTCGGGCCTCCGCCACCACGACACTGGCCATCTGTGGCAACCGGGAGCGGGCGGCATGTGCCTGCACACGATCCTCGAGCACCCGATCGACGCCGACCGTCTCACCGTGGCGGTCTCCGCCGCGGGCGCCTTCCGCACCTCCGACGGCGGGAGTTCCTGGCAGCCGATCAACAAGGGACTTCGTTCCGGTGAGATCCCCGACGAGGACTCGGAGGTGGGGCATTGCGTCCATCGCATCGATATGCATCCAGCCCACCCGGACGTGCTCTACATGCAGAAGCACTGGGACGTCATGCGTAGCAAAGATGCGGGCGACACGTGGCACGAGGTGAGTGGCAACCTGCCCTCGGACTTCGGCTTCCCGATCGCGGTACACGCGCAAGAGCCGGAGACCGTCTACGTGGTGCCGATCACCAGCGACTCCCATCACTTTCCACCCGACGGCAGACTGCGGGTTTACCGCAGCCGTACGGGCGGTGACGAGTGGGAGGAGCTCACGAGCGGCCTGCCGCAGCAGCATTGCTACGTCAACGTGCTGCGCGAGGCGATGGCGGTGGATCAACACGAATCCTGCGGCGTCTACTTCGGCACCACCGGGGGACAGGTGTACGCGTCTCGTGATTCCGGTGACACCTGGGAGCCAATCGTCAGAGACCTGCCGGCGGTGCTGTCGGTCGAGGCGCAGACGCTGCCATGAGCGGCTCCATGTGCACCTCCGTCCGGGTCATCCTGCCGGCCCACCTGCGGGCGCTGGTGAGGGTCCAGGGCGAGATCTGCGTCGACGTCGATGGTGAGGTCACGCAGCGAGCGGTGCTCGACGCTGTCGAAGCGGAGTTTCCAACACTTCGCGGCACAATCCGCGACCGGGTGACGGCGAGGCGGCGGCCCTTCGTGCGGTTCTACGCTTGTGAAACGGATCTGTCCCACGAGGAGCCGGATGCGCCGCTGCCGGAGCGTGTGGCCCACGGTGAGGAGCCGTTCATGGTTGTCGGCGCGATGGCCGGCGGCTGAAGCTTGGTGCAGGTTGGGGGGCCGTGGGGGCTCAAAGGGAGCCGCCAAGCTCATCCTCGATGTGCACCCGGATGATCTCATCGAAGGAACTTTCGGCGGCGAAGCCCAAGCGCTTCGCCCGCGTCGCCTCCAGGGCCGGGGCCCAGGTCTCAACGATCCGCATGATCGACTCATCCGGCTCGCGGCGGATCAGTCGCACCGCCTGCTCTCCCGCAACCCGGCGCAGCGCTTCGATCTGCTCTCCAACCGTGGCGCTGAGACCAGGCATAGACAGCGTTCGTCGCGGGCCGACCTCCCGACCATCGAGCTCGGCCGCCCGGACCAGGAACTGCACCGCTGAGCGGGGCGACGCATGCCAGTGCCGGACGGTCTCTGGGACCGGCAAAACCGCCTCCTGTCCGACTAGCGGCTCCCGCAGGATGCTCGAAAAGAAGCCGGAAGCGGCTTTGTTCGGTCTCCCCGGACGGATGCAGATGGTGGGCAGCCGGATCCCGATGCCGTCGAGGAATCCGCGACGGGAGTAATCGGCGAGCAGAAGCTCTCCGATTGCCTTCTGGGTGCCGTAGCTGGTGAGCGGCGTTTCGTGGAAGTCCTCCGGAATGGGATTGGGCAGTGGGGCGCCGTAGACAGCAATCGAGGAAGTGAAGACCAAACGAGGCTGATAACCGCTGAGGGTGCACGCCGCCCGGACGGCCTCGAACAAGCCCCGAGTGCCGTCGAGATTGACCCGGTAACCCTTCTCGAATTCGGTCTCAGCCTCACCTGACACCACCGCCGCGAGATGGAAGATTACATCGGGCTGACCCTCCACCAGCCGCTCGGCCTCGCCCGGCGCCGCGAGATCCGTGGCCACCAACTGGATCCGACCCACGTCGCCTGCAGGCTGCTGCGGGCGAACGACGTCGGCCAGCGTCAACCGTTCGACGGCGGCACCTGCAAGGTGCCCATCAGCGACCAGCCGGGCAGTCAACTTACGACCGATCATGCCGGCCGCGCCCAAGATCAGGACGTGCACAACACTTCCCTCCCACACAGGCGGGGTTGCCTCATCCACCTTTACGACGGTCGCCTAGCCGCTCGAGGCTACGACTGCAGCAACAGCCTAGAAGGTGCTGCGCCAATCCCACCGCCTGAAACAGCTCGTCCAAGGCAAGCCATTCCGCTCGCTGCCCGTGACATGGGAGCAGCCGACAGTGAAGGCATGACTGTCCGGCTTGAACAGTGGCCGGTCGTCGGAAGGCCAACACGTCCACCTCCAGCGCACCGGACCCGCACACTGGTTCTTGTGAGCGCACCGCACGAGCTGATGAATAGGTACCGCAGCGCGTTTGCCAGGGCTGACCTACAAGCGCTTATGGACTGCTTCAGCTTTCCGCTGCAGGTCATCAGCGCCGATCGTGCCGGGGCATCCGTGTCCGTCGCGGCCGCCGAGAACTGGCCGGATGTCCTACAGAGGCTGCTCGATGCCTATCAGCGTTTGGGCGTTGTGGATGCGGCTCCCTTGGACCTCACAATCGACGAGCCGATGACGTCGGTCGCTCTGGTGCGGGCACACTGGGCCTTGCAGCGCGAGGATGGCGATTCGGTCTACGACTTCAGCGCCGTCTACACCCTGATACGCGTCGATGGCCAGCTCCGGATTGTTGCGATCGCTCATGACGAGCTGCCGGCACTCCAGGCAGCGATTCGCGTGACCTCGCCGTGAGGCGCGGCTAGGCGGCTGCGTCTGATTCTGACGTGAGACAGTTTGATCACTTCGAACATCGGCGACCGAACACCGGCAACCCTTCCGGTAAGGAGGGCCATGAATCTCGAGAAGGTCATTTTCGGCTTCTTCGTGCTGCTCGCGGCAACGCTCAACTTCGGGTTCTTCATCGGTGATATCTCCAATCCCGATGTCCACAACATCTACGAGCTGTTTGCGGCGCTGGCTGTCAGCCTGATCGCCACGGTGCTGAAGTTCGGCGATCGGACCCAAATCGGCGCGGTGCACCTGGCCACCAGCCTGGTAGCGGACCTGCAGCTCATCGCGGCCGTGGTCGTGTGGGTGTGGGCCGAGGAGATTTCCGCGGCTGGCATCACTGTGGGCTCCACAGCCAGCGTGGTGTCCCTATCCGGGGGCGCGCTGCTGGCCAACCTCGTCTCGGTCGTGCTGCTGCTGACGGAGACCGTTACCTTCCATCGTGGATAAGGCGGTGCACCAGTGAGCAACCCCCTGTTGATCTTCTGGGCTCAGCTGTTCAGCCGTCGCGAGCCTGTCGGCCGCGTTTCGTCCCGCGTGCACGTCGAGTCGTCTGTCCAGGCATCCTCGACCATCTTTCTGGTGATGCGGCGAATGCGGGCGCCGCTGATCACTCTCATCGTCATCTTCTTCGTCAGCGTCGTCGGCCTGACGTTGATCCCCGGTATCGACCCGGCCGGCCGACCGGCGCGTCTCAGTCTGTTCGAGTCGTTCTACTTCACGAGTTATACGGCGACCACGATTGGGTTCGGCGAGCTGCCGTGGCCGTTCACACCTGGGCAGCGACTCTGGGTCACCTTCTCGATTTACCTCTCGGTGGTCGGCTGGGCGTACGCAATCGGCTCGCTACTGACGCTGCTCCAGGACCGGTCCTTCCGGCAGGCGCTGGCGCTGCGGCGGTTCACCCGCAAGGTGGCGCGCCTTCGTGAGCCGTTTCTGTTGGTGGCCGGTTACGGACGCGCTGGGGAGCTGCTCGCCGAGTCGTTCGACGCGCTCGGCCAGCAGCTCGTCGTGATCGACGAGTCGTCCGAGCGGGTCGACGCCCTCGATCTGGGGTCGTATCACGCGGACATCCCAGGTCTCGTTGCCGACGCTGCCAATCCGCACCACCTGAGCGCAGCCGGTCTCGACCATCCGTGCTGCGCCGGCGTGTTGGCCCTCACCAGTGACGACGAGACCAACCTCGCCATCACCATGACGGCCGCGCTGCTGCGTCCCGACCTGCCCGTCGTCTCACGGACCGTTTCGGCTCCAATCGCGGACCGGATGCGTGCGTTCGGAACGCCAGCCGTGGTCAACCCGTTCGACCGATTCGGCGAGCATCTGCGGCTCGCGCTGCACGCGCCGGCGTCCTACCAACTCCTCACCTGGCTGGAGGCAGGTCCTGGTGCGGAGCTGCCCACGCGCGGCCATCCGCCAACCGAAGGCCGATGGGTGATGTGCGGATACGGTCGCTTCGGCCGGGAAGTCACCGCGGATTTGCGGGCGGCGGGCCTCGAGGTCTCCATCATCGAACCGGCCGAGCGGGGGGAGCCAGAGCCAGGAGTTATCGTCGGGGACGCCTCGGAAGCCGAGGTGCTGGATCGGGCCGACGTCACGGGAGCCGTCGGTCTGGTGGCGGGGACCGACAACGACACGACGAACCTCTCCATGCTTGCCTCCGCGCGCCGACTCAATCCCGAACTGTTTCTCGCCGCCCGCCAGAACCGGCCAACGAGCGCAGCCCTGTTCGAGGCGATGGGGGTCGACGCCCTCCTGGTGCCTACCGAGGTGGTTGCGCACGAGGTGTACGCACAGGTCAGCACGCCAATGCTGTGGCGATTCATTCAGGAGATGCCGGCGCGGGGGGACCAGTGGGCGGCTGATCTCATCCAGCGGCTCCGGCGCAACTGCGGTCACGAGCTCCCCGCCCTCTGGAAGGTCAAGCTTGACCGGGACCAGGCACCGGCACTAGCCGGCTGGCTCGCTGAAGGCAAAGTTGCCCTTGGTGACCTGCTGCGGAGTCCGGAGGATCGGGAGCGCCGGCTCCGGGTCGTGCCGTTGCTGCTACTCCGCGGCGGCGATGCCGTCCTGACACCCGACGGTGAGATGGTCCTGGCCCGTGACGACGAGCTGTTGTTTGCCGGGCAGAGCTCTGAAAGGCGAGAACTGGAGAGCACGATGGTGGTCGACTCGACCGGAGCGTACGTGCTGTTCGATCAGCACATTCCATCGAGTTGGGTGTGGCGCAAGTTGTCCCGGAAACACCCCACGCCTAGCACACTTGACGACCGTGAAGGCGTTACCAGCCGCCGAGGCTAGGCCTTACCTGTGGGTGAACGACCACCTCGATCGGCTCTGTGCGTCCACGAATGTCCACGGTGCGCCGCTCGAGCTGGTCGGTCGCCATGTTTGCGGCCTTGGCGGCTGCCACACTCACGATCACCTCCCCTGCAACGGCAGCCGATGCCAGTCGCGCCGTGATGTTGACGACATCCCCGAGCGCCGTGAAGTCGTCGACCGTTGTGCCCAAGCCGGTGGCTCCAACAAATGCTTCGCCGGTGTGGACAGCTGTTCCTGCTGGAATGGACATCGCTGGCGTGGTGCTGGGCCGTGCTGCTCCCTCGGCCAAGTCGATTGCGGCTGCTACCGCTAGTGCGGCGTGGTCCGGCCCGCTGATTCCGCCGAAGAAGAGCCCGATAACCTCGTCGCCGACCACTTTGTCGACGATGCCGTCATGAGCAACGATGGAATCGGATGCCAATCGATAGAAGCGGTCGAGGAACGTGTGGAAGTCGGCCGGGCGCATTCGTTCTCCCATCGCAGTCGAGCCGCGGATGTCGGAAAACAGCAGCGTGATCGGGATCTCTACCCCTGTCATCTTCTGTTTGCGAAGCACAGCTATGCATCTCGTGCAGAGAGCCGGATTGCCGGAGGATTGGGCGTACCCCGCATGCCTGAAAACGAGGCCACCCAGCCCGGCGAACGGAGCCTCGCAAATCTTGCAGCGTGGATCGGACGGAATTCGCCGGAATGCCCGCCGCTGCTTGGCCAGGCCAGAACTCTCCCCAGTAAGCACGGCCCGGACTTGTTCAGGAGTCCATCCCTCGGCCGCCACCTAATCAAGTTACGCCGGAAGTCGCCAAGCCGTCTTCGATGTGACCGATGCCTTTGCGATGGAGCGACGTCCGGAAGCCGCGGGGCCGCTGCCTTCATCAACGGCACCGGCACCGGCCAGCCGTGGGCATCCCCGCCCTGGAACCCGGTGGGGGGGTGGTGCGGCCTGCGGTAGCCAGAGCCGGAGGTTTGCGACCGGGTCTGGCGACCTCGGGGTCGGCAGGCGTGGAGGCCGCCGCGGACCTTGACAGTGACAGCTCGACGGCTGAGCTCCGCCGTTCCCGGCATGCTGGTGGTTATTCATCCACCGGTATCGGTGGGTGATTAACCACCATCGGGGCGGTTGTCAATTGTTGTCGGGATGTTGTGGTTGTGGTGGAACAGGTTGGTGGGGTCGTAGCGGGCCTTGACTCCGACCAGCCTGTCCCACGTCGACCCCGGGTAGGCCTGGCGGACCTGTGCCGTGTCCTGGTCGGTGAGGAAGCCGACATAGGCGCCGTCGTCGCGTTGGTGCAGGGCCGCCGCGAACTGGTCGACCCAGGCCTGGCGCACCGGCTTGTCAGCCGGCCCGTCGTAGAAACTGGCGACGTTGGCCATGATCGCCGAGCGGCGGTGGGCAAAGGCGGTCGCCTCGACGGGTACGCGCGCCATAGCCCCGCCCAGCACACGCAGTTGCGCCACCCGCAAGCTCGCGTCCGATGATTCCAGGTGTCCGAGGATCGTCTCGGCCGCGTTGTGATCGATGCGGTCGAGGAACATCGTGTGCCCCACGGCGGCAGGGTGGTAGTTGGGATCCTCGGGCGGGTAGATCTCCGGATAGGCCATCGGCTTGACCAGGTCGGCGAGCGGGGTGGCCAGTGCACGGAACGGCGCGACTGCGCGCTGCCCTTCTTCGACGTCGCCGGCGTAGACCATCAGGCCAAGGATGATCAGCTGGCCGTGCTGCTCGGCTGGAATGAATGGCAGCGGTGGCGCGGGCATGACGTTGGCGATCGTGGACAACTCCTCAGGAGCCGCCTCGGCCAGGGCAATGAATTCGGCGAGCACGTCGGCACTGGCCGGCAACAGCAGCATCCCACCGACGACTTGGCCTAGCGGGTGCAATCGAAACTGGAACCTTGTCGCCACGCCGAAGTTACCTCCACCGCCTCGCAACGCCCAAAACAAGTCCGGGTGGTCCTGGGCGTTGGCACGCAGCAGCTCTCCATCGGCGGTCACCACCTCGGCGGCCATCAGGTTGTCGATGGTCATGCCGTACTTTCTGACCAGGTAGCCGACGCCGCCAGCCAGGGTGATCCCGCCGATGCCGACGGAGCCGGTGTCGCCGAACCCGGTAGCGAGGCCGTGCGCCGCCGCGGCGGTGGTGTACTCCCCGGCGGTCAGGCCGGGCTCGGCCCACGCGGTGCGCCCCTCCGCGTCGACCTCGAGCGCGCGCATCGCCGAGAAGTCCAACACGATCCCGCCGTCGACGACGCAGTTCCCGGCGGGGCTGTGACCACCGCTGCGGATCGCCAGCTCCAGCCCCGTTTCCCGCGCCAGCGCGACGACCGCGGCGACGTCCGCCGCGTCGGCGGCCTGGACGATCGCCTGAGGGCGGCGGTCGAAGCCGCCGTAGAAGGTCGTGCGCGCCTGGTCGTAGGCCGGATGATCCGGCGTAACCACCTGGCCTCTCACCTGCCCACGCAGTCGAGAGATCGAGATGCCGTTCAGCTCGGAGAGCGCCATCGCAAACGTTCCTTCCATGGTCGGAAACAGCCTCAGGTGTCCTGCCATCGCCGACGGCGAACGTCGGCACACGTTGAGCCATTGCCCTTCAGACTCCGGGCGGACGCAGAACTCATCGAAAGGGAGGGCGTCCGCTTATGAGGTGGCCGGACCTCGGCTGACAGCTTTCGTGTAGGAAAGGAAGCAGGTCTGAGGTTCTGAACAACCGCTCGAACAATCGGTCTGGTTTCGGAACCACCAACAGCGCCGCACCGAATCGGCCGCGGACCCCTGTCACGGCGCTAACCGCGCCAGGGAAGCGACACGAAGGAGTTGAAATGGCAAGAATCGGTGTCCAAGCCATGATGCTCAAGAACGAGTTCGAGGCTGATGGTGCGTTCACAA
>DATFQP010000238.1:0-5165 GCA_035264145.1 Propionibacteriaceae bacterium | reverse complement strand
GATCGCGTCGGCGAAACCCTCGTGGAAAGCGTATACGTTCACGTTGGTCGCCTCGCGATAGAACGGACCCAGCCGGTCGACCAGAGCGTGCGTCGCTTCGTGGACGATGATGTCGTGAGAAAAGGCAGCTGAAGACGTACTGGCCCGGCAGGTTGCGACCGGGATCTTGAGGATCGGCCCGGAAATAGCCGAAGCGCAGGGAGCTGCCTCCGCCGGGTACATGGCATTCTCACCGCGGAAGGCGTGCGGAACACGCGAAGGGTCTTGTCGCCGCGCCAGCGGAAGCGCCGTCCGAGGCCGCGCTCGAAGTTCACCAGCAAGGCACTGATCACCGCATAGACCATCTGCTGATGAAAACGGGGGTCGCGCTCGCTAGCGCCAGGCCGTCCTGCACGAGCAGCACCGGGTCGTCGAGATTCACCGGCGCGTAGAAGGTCTTGGTGGCCGCGTCGTAGTCGATCACCCTGACCAGTTCGCCGCTCGGGCCGTCCGCCAGCGGTTGGTACGGCACTGTGATGGTGACGGTCTCGTTGCCGGCCAGCCTGGCCACCATGGTGGCGCAGACATCACGGGGGGGTCGACGGCGTAGATCTGCAGCGCGCGCGGCGGTTTCGGGTAGCCGAGAGCCGCTTCAGGTGTCGTCATCGGAGCGGGGATCGCCGGCCACCAGCCGCAGCAGCGGAGGCGGACGGGGTGCGTCGTCGGTGAAGGCGTCGACGGGTGGGGATGACCACGCCGCGATCAGCTTGTTGAGACCCTCGGTCCGCTGCTGAGCAGCCGCTCGTCGCTTGCCTTCGAGCTTGTACGACGGTTGCCGATCAGTCGCCGATAGCAGCGACTCGTAGCTGGTGGCTCCGGGCGGTGTTGTGGCATAGCCGCGCAAGAAGGCCTCGAACCAGTCGTTCAGCCCGGCGGCCGCCGAACGGAAGCGGATCCATCGCTGATTGTTCCATCCCTCGGCCGGTACGTCACCGGGCGCGTCCCCCGCGAAGCGGCGTACGAGCCGATCGGCGGCAAACCTGCCTCGATCGCTGAGTCGCTTGACAACCTCGTCCGCCATGGACAGGTTGAACCCGCCCTCGTCCGCATCCTGATAGACGGTGACGATCCGGTCCCGGTATCCGGGCATGGCGAGTTGTGCTTCGTCGACCCAGGTCCGCGCCGTGGTCACCAGCGACATTCCGAACGAGACCATCCGGCCCAGCGGCTTCTTGTCTTCCCAGTGAGCTGTCCGCCTGTGCAACCCACCCTGATTGACCACCGGCAGGTAGCTGTTCTTGCGTTCGTCCGCGTCCCTTGGTCGCTCGTCACCAAATGGCGCCAGATCGATCGCGAACGTCGGGCGAGTCGGTAGCGGATTGTCGAAGAAGTGCACGGGAAGGTTGGCCGTGAGCCCGCCGTCGGAGAACCAGTTCCGATCGAAGCTGGGCGGCGCGACGGCCTTGGCGTGCTCCTCGGGAGTGCCGCGGGGATTCTCGTGACGCCACTGCCTGACCCGGGCTTTGTAGTCCCGGTTGGGCCCCAACGTGTAGTCCACCGAGTACAGCGGCACGGCACTGATCAGCAGTGGGAAGCTGAGGCTCATCCGGGTGGCGACCATGATCGGCAGGTCGTCGGGCCGAGGGAAGGGCCGCAGCCGTCCTGCGTGCAGTCGCAGCACCTCCTCGTCACGAGCCGCAGCCGGCCCCGTCGGCAAGGGCGGCGGGTGCTCGACCATCGCATTCACGACCTCACCGGGAAACAGCTTCCGGAATTCGTCCGGATCGAAGAAGTAGATGCCGTGCCCCCAAGGCATCGACATCGGCTGCTTGCGGCTGAGGTTGGTGGTCATGACCTTGAAGTCGATCTGATGCTTGGCCAGATCCCCGAAGGTCAGGGGCGGACCGGCCGAGCTTCGACCGGCCAGCTCCTGCACCTTACCGTGTAGCCACGGGGTCAGGGCGAGGTCGGATTCGCTCTGACCCATCCCCGAGGAGATGCCGAAGCCGACCTCAGACAGTCGACCAAGATCGGTCAGTACCCCGGTGAGAATCGCCACCACCAGCCCGAGCAGTGCGACGATCAGGCCGATGATCAGCGTGAGGCAGGCGGCGATCGCAGTCACCGGGCCTGACGCTTGGACCAGGAAGAGCACGCCGGCGGCCAGCAGCAGCATGCCTGCTAGCACCCCGACCAGCGCTCGAAGGGGGAACCGAACGGCGGCGCCCGCGAGGAGCTTGGCAGCCAGTCCGAGGACGGCTGACCTGGTGGCTGGTTTGGGCAGCGACGACGCGCCGTCGAGCCCGGCGGTCAGGACGGCGAAAGCGCGACGCGCCTCCGGCTGCGGCCGGAAGAGGTGGAATAGCAGCGACTTGCCGCCGGGCTGTCGCTTGGTCAGGTCGTCGGGGAACCGAGCGAGACCCAGAAAGCCGGCCGTACCCGAACTCGTCTGCACTGCCGCGTTCGCCGCGGCACCCGGTGCGGATGTCGTCGCTGATCCTCCACCCGCGGCCGCCGTCGCTGGTCGCGCCTCTGCCGTTGCCGAAGGCGTTGCCCGCTCAGCCGCAGCGGCTCGCCCCACCTCGGCCGCCGCGGCGGCCGCCGCGGCGATCGCTCCGGCCGAGGCGCCACCGACCGAGCGCAGCCGGTAGACCTGCGCGAGCTCGCAGACGGCCAACGGGTAGATCACGCCGCTAGTGATACCGCCCTTCATCACGATGTCGCATTCAAGCTTCGGATCAGCCGGAAACGACGACGAGGTGAACGGTGCCGCTTGTTGATTCATTCGGCGTTCTCCTCGAACTCTTCGATGGCCCCCAACTGGCATGCTAGAGAAGTTGCCGGGTCGACCGGTAGCCCGGAGGCCTTCGGATGTTTGGGTGGTCGGCCCCATCGGCGCCGTCCAAGGTGCCGGTGGACCGGAATAGCACTGTTCGAGGAAAGAGCCGCGCCATCGCCGGCAGCGCCGCCGGTGGTGTAGATCGGCCGCGCCCGCAGGTCGGTCTTGGACATGCGGAAGCTGTGCCCGATCTGCCACAGCTGGTGGTGGGCGACCACCACGTACTTCGCCATCGGATGCTTCAGATTGGTGACGTAGCCCTTCAACCCAGCCAACGCTTTGGCTCTGGCCCCCAAATGGCGGTTTATGCTCTTGGGTCGCGCCGGTGAGCTGGACGAACCGGTTCCGTTTCACCGCCGCCTGCACGGCCACCGCCTTCTCCGCCTGGCGATCTGCTGGTCGATCCCGGTCAGGTCCGGCGGGCCCGGTCGGCCCGGCACTGGCCGACTTGGCTGACGTCCGGCCATTCCGTTGATCCAAGTTAGGTTTTCAGGGAGCTTTTGCAAGCCCGATCTCATCCCGTCAGGCCACTCAGGAGCAAGCCGCCCCATCCGATCGGTCTGGCTCTAAGCCTCGATCCGCCGATGATCTTGTGAGTTGAGCGTGGCGTAGAGCGAGGATGCCCTTGCCGGCTTGGAGAATTGGACTTGTCGAAGGTCTCAGTTCACCGCGCGGGAAGGGCATCTCTGGGATGCAACTGTCTCATACGCAGGCCGCCGTGTCGGCGGTGTTCGACGAGCCGAACCTGGTGTCGGCGGCGGGGTTGGTTCCGCTGCTTCAGCTGGCCTGGTCGGCGGGTCTGCACCGGCTGGCCGATGAGCATTTGAGTGTGCCGACCGACAAGGGCGCGAACGCTGGGCTGAAGGTCGCGTCGCTGGTGGCGGGAATGGCGGCGGGGGCGGACTCGATCGACGATATGCGGCTGCTGCGCCATGGCGGGATGGGACGGGTGTTCACTGGTGGCTACGCGCCGTCGACGTTGGGTTCGTTCCTGCGGTCGTTCACCTTCGGCCACGTCCGGCAGCTGGATGCGGTTGCGTCGCGCTTCCTATCCGCTCTGGCGGTGCGGGCCCCGCTGCTGGGTGCCGGGCCGGTGCTGGTCGACCTCGACGACACGATCGTGGAGGTGCACGGCTACGCCAAGCAGGGCGCCGCGTTCGGTTACTCGAAGGTTCGCGGGCTGAACGCGTTGCTGGCCACCGCCACCACGGCGGAGTCCGCGCCGGTGATCGTGGCGTCTCGGCTGCGCCGCGGGTCGTGCGGTTCACCGCGCGGCGCGAAACGGCTGGTCGCCGACACGCTTAAGATCGTGTCCCGGCTGGCGACCGGGCGGCCGGTGTTGCTGCGGGCCGACTCGGCGTTCTACGGATCCGACACCATCGGCTGCGCCGTCCGGTGCGGGGCTCAGGTGTCGGTCACCGTCCGCCAAGACGTGCGGGTGAGGGCCGCCATCGCCGGAGTTGCCGACGACGCCTGGACCCCAATCGCCTACCGGCAGGCCGTCTTCGACGAGGCGACCGACCGCTGGGTGTCCCGCGCCGAGGTCGCCGAGACGCCGTTTGTGGCGTTCGCGTCCCGGCCGGCCGCCCAGCAGGTGCCGGGCCGGCTGATCATCCGCCGCATCCCCGAGCTGAACCCGACCGGCCAAGACGGGCTGTTCGACGTGTGGCGGTTCCACGCCTTCTTCACCACCAGCAGCCTCAACACCGTGGCCGCGGACAAGACCCACCGCGGCCACGCCATCATCGAACAGGTCCACGCCGATCTGAAGAACTCTGCTCTGGCGCACCTGCCCAGCGGCAAGTTCGCCGCCAACGCGGCCTGGCTGGTGCTCGCGGTGATCGCGTTCAACCTCACCCGCGCCGCCGCAACCCTGACCGGGCCGGCGCTATCCAAAGCGGCCACCGCCACTATCCGCCGCACCCTGATCGCTGTCCCGGCGAGGGTCGCCACCTCCGCCCGCCGGCTGAGACTGCACCTGCCGAGCGGCTGGCCCTGGCAGCAGGCCTGGACCGCCCTGTTCACCCGAGCCTGCGGACCACCCGACGCCGTCGCCACCTGACCAACCAGCCGCCACGGCGCAATCCAAGGATCTGACGTGGAACACCCGGACGGCGAGGTCCGACAAGACACTCTGCGTTGACCCGCGAAAGCGGCAGATCAGCAGCGCACCGATCAACCCAACCAAACCGTCGGTGGATCGAGGCTAAGTGCAGCCCGGCGCCTAAGAACTTGCGTCAACCCGACCGCCGATGGCCGCCGGGCACCTTCGGTTTTCTGACAGAGCCAAGCTTCGATCAGCATTGGATGGGCCTCCACCGGTTCGAGGGCGAACGCTTGCGCTTTT
>DATFQP010000237.1:0-6536 GCA_035264145.1 Propionibacteriaceae bacterium | reverse complement strand
GCAACCCATACCTGCAAGATCGGCATCTGGCAGCGTCGGCCTAGGAGAGGTGCGTTGAGTCGCCCCAAGCCGCTGTCCGGTTTCCCCGAGTTCACACCGGACGCTCGGATCGTCGAGCAGTTCGTGCTCGACCGGCTGCGGCAGACCTTCGAGTTGCACGGCTTCGCTTCGATCGAGACCAGGGCCGTGGAGCCGATCGAGCGGCTGGCCAAGCAGGGCGAGATCGACAAGGAGGTTTACGTCCTCCAGCGTCTGCACGCCGAGCCGAACACGCGGGCCGACCTCGGTCTGCACTTCGACCTGACCGTGCCGTTCGCCCGCTATGTGCTCGAGAACGCGCACCAGTTGCACTTTCCGTTCCGCCGCTACCAGATTCAAAGGGTCTGGCGGGGCGAGCGGCCGCAGGAGGGTCGCTACCGGGAATTCACCCAGGCGGACATCGATATCGTCGACACCGAGGCGCTCGCCGCTCATCACGACGTCGAGCTGCCGCTGGTGACCCTTGCGGCGCTGGAGCGCTTGCATGTCGATCTAGGCCTCCCCCCGGTCCTGATGCGGGTGAACAACCGCCGGCTGGCACAGGGCTTCTATCTGGGGCTGGACATCGCCGAGCCGGCAGCGGTGCTCCGGCAGGTCGACAAGATCGACAAGATCGGCCCCCAGCAGGTGGCGGATCTCCTGGTGTCCGACGTGGGTCTCACCGGGTCGCAGGCCAAGATGTGCGTTGCGCTTGCCGAGATCAACTCGGCGGACGAGTCGTTCGTCGACTCCGTACGCGCGCTGGATGTTCACCACCCGGAACTGGAGGCCGGCCTGGATCTGCTGGCCGAGGTGGTTCACACCGCCCGCTCCTACGTACCGGGCCGGCTGATCGCGGACCTGCGGATCGCTCGTGGCCTGGACTATTACACCGGCACTGTCTACGAAACCCATCTGGTCGGATTCGAGTCCTGGGGATCCATCTCATCCGGCGGCCGATATGACTCCCTGGCCAGTGACGGCAGAACCGCGTATCCCGGTGTCGGCCTGTCCATCGGCGTAACGAGGTTGCTGGCGCCGCTGTTCGCTCGTGGGCTGCTCACGGCCTCGCGGCCGGTGCCTACTGCGGTCCTGGTCGCGGTAGACGACGAGGAGACTCGGGCGAACGCGATCGCGGTAGCTGAGCAGCTGCGCGTTCGCGGGATATCAACCGAAGTAGCGCCGAAGGCTGACAAGTTCGGCCGCCAGATCCGTTACGCCGACCGGCGGGGCATCCCGTACGTGTGGTTCGGTTCAGCAGTTGGCGAAGTCAAGGACCTCCGATCCGGTCAGCAGGTGGCGGCCGACGCCAACTCCTGGACCCCGCCGGAGGAGGATCGGCGACCGCGAGTGATTGCGGCGAGCTCCTAGCCAGGTGTGATCTGTCCGCGTTGTCTCGGGTGGAAGGGATAGGAGGAAGCCGTGCTCGACCATCCAGCCAGCTACACGGTGCTCGCCACCGCCGACAGTGAGGTCTTCACCTCATTGCGCAAACGGCCAAGTTCACGCGCGGACCGCTACGCCATGGGCAAGGCGCTGCGCAGGGCCGTACCGCGGAAGAAGCTCTCCGCCTGGCGGGAACCGACTGAGGGTCGCGATCCGGTCCAGCTCATTCTCGACTCGCACGAGGGACGGCTGGACTGGCTGATACCGGTCCGGGTGGCGCGGATGGTCACGTCGCCGTACGGCTTCTTGCGAGGAACCGCCATCGTGATGGCCGCGGATGTGGCCCAGCTCCCGGCCACCGGCATCACACCGGTGATCTGCGGGGACGCCCATCTGGGCAACTTCGGTTTCTACGCATCGCCCGAGGGTGAGCTGGTGATCGACCTTAACGACTTCGACGAAGCGCACCCCGGCGGATGGGAATGGGACTTGCGGCGGCTGGTCGCCAGCATCGTCGTCGCCGGCCGGGAGAACGGGGCCAGTGAGGAGGAGTGCCAGGAATCGGTGCTCGGCTGCGTCGCCGCCTACCGCGAGGAGGTGCGCTTCCTTGCCGAGCAGCCGTTGTTGCTGCGCAGCTACAACCGGCTCGATGTCGGGCGGCTCCACGAGACCGCGACCGAGAAGTCGTTGCGGGAGGAGATCGAACGCTCGGCCAAGCGGGCCCGAACCCGCACCAGCGATCGAGCTCTGCCGCGGTTCACAGCTGAGCACGAAGGAACGCGACGGATCATCGAGGAACCGCCGGTGATCACTCGGGTGCCGGAGCAGGACGCCGATGCGATCGCCGAGGGGCTCGACGCGTACTTGCTGACGTTGGCGCCACATTGGCGGCGAGTGCTTGGCGGCTACACGCTCGTCGATGTCGCGCACAAGGTGGTCGGAGTCGGCAGTGTCGGGCTCCGCGCCTACGTCGCCCTCCTGGAGGGCAGCAGCCCCGAGGACGTGGTGTTTCTGCAGCTCAAGCAGGCACGGCGGTCCGTGCTGGCCCCGTATGTGCATGGCGAGTCGGCCTGGCACGCCCATCAGGGTCAGCGGGTGGTCGAGTACCAGCAGGCGTTGCAGACCGTGAGCGATCCGCTGCTCGGTTGGACGACAGTCGGCGACCACCAGTACTACGTGCGCCAGTTCCGCAATATGAAAGGCAGCATCGCGCTGGATGCCATCGATCCAGCGGCCCTGACCGACTACGCCGGGATCGTCGGCCACCTCCTGGCCAAGGGCCATGCAAGGACGAGCGGGGCGTCCATGATCGCGGGCTACGCCGGCGGATCGGACAAGCTGGATCAGGCGCTGGCGAGATTTGCTCGTGCCTACGCGGATCAGACCGAGGCGGATCATGCTCGGCTGGTGGACGCTGTCCGGAAGGGACGGGTACCGATTGCCCAAGGGCCCCCCGAGCGGTCCGGCTCGGCGTTTCGGCCGTAACCGTTGCCGTCAGCGCTGACGGTCTGGTCGCCAGATAACTAGCAGACCGATGGCCGCCAGAGCGCCGGCGAAGAGCAGTGAGGCGCCTCCGATGATCAGCCCGCGCGTCAAGGCCCGGTCGGTGTTGATCGAGCGTTCTTCGCGGTCGGAGGCACCGTCGATAGGGGGACGGGCCTCCCCGAGGATGGCCGGGGCGGTGCCGGACGGAACGTTGCCGCTGCACAAGGTCGTGATCAAACGCTGCACCGCATCGTTGCCGCTGCCCTCGATGCCGTCGACGGCGAAGATCACCCAGGTGCTGCCGACCTTGGGATCGAGGCCGCACGCCGTCGCCTTCTTCGGCGAGGCGACGACCTGCTCTTGGTGAACCTCGCCCTTGTACACGGCATCGACGGCGAACCGGATATCGGTGCGCGCCTCGGCGCGTCGGCCGACGGAGCGCTTGTCCAGCACCGTGCCGCGGAACACGGCCGTCGACTGCCGCAATGCCCGGTCTATGGAGATTCCGGCGCAGTCACACGCGTACGCCTTGCGCGGCGGAGCCACCATGGTGGCGAAGACCCCGAGCAGAACAGCCGCCACCAAGGCGAGTAGCTGTCCCGGGAGCCTTGTCACAGTGGCAAGTCTTGGCGGCTGTCGGGTCGAAGGCAAGAGGCCGGCGCTCGCCCAGCTGATGGTGGCCATCAAGGATCGCTTGACCCGGGTTTGCTCAACGGTAGGCATTCGCTTGGAGCCGGAAGAGCTCGGCGTAGAGCCCGTCCTGACGGATGAGCTCTGAATGGCTGCCGACTTCAGCGACGCGGGAGCCGTCGAGGACGATGATCAGGTCCGCCATCCGCACGGTGCTGAAGCGATGCGAGACCAAGATCGTGATGCCGCCCACAGTGGTGGTGCGGGCCGCCTCGGCGTAACTGGCGAACAGCGCGTGTTCTGTCTCGGCGTCCAACGCCGCCGTCGGCTCGTCAAGAACCATCAGCAGTGGTTCCTCGCGCATGTAGCCCCGGGACAGGGCCAGTTTCTGCCACTGGCCGAAGCTCAGTTCCTGTCCCTCCGGCCAGGTCGGCCCGAGCTGGCTTTGCAGTCCTTCGGGCAGTCGGTGCACGACGTCCGTCGCGCCGGCTCGGTCGACGGCCCGAGATACGGCAGCTTCGTCATCGAGCCTGGGCAGGTCACCGAGTCCGACGCTGCGCTGCGCGATGAATTCGAAGCGGTAGAAGTCTTGAAACGCACCGGTGACCCGCGTTCGCCACTCGTCGGCGGGCATCCGGTGCAGCGGTTGGCCGTCGACGAGCACCTGACCCGAGCTTGGCTCGTACATCTTCGTCAGTAGCTTGACCAACGTTGACTTCCCGGCACCGTTCTCCCCGACGATAGCGACCACTGAACCGGGGGGCAGGTGCAGCGTGACGTCGTTCAGGGCCAGCCGCTCGGTGCCGGGATAGGAGAAGCTCACCCGGCTGAGCTCGATCCCGCGGGTCAGCCGGGACGGCACCTCAAGATCGGCAGTGGCGGTGAACGAACGGGCGTAGTCCTCAAGCCAGGCCAGTCGGCGAGCACCGTCCATCCAGATGCCCCTCAGGAAGCCGATCTCTCCGATGGTCGCCCCCACATAGGCCGAAAGTTGAGCGCCCGCCGCGAGAATCAGCAGAACCGATCCGACCGGTGCCCGCAGACCGGCAGCCACAAAGACCACTGCGCCCACATAGGCCAGGGCGAAGACGGCCCAGGCACCAGATAATGCGGCGGCGGTCATCCAGCGGGCGCGCGCGATGGGGAAGAACCAGCGCTGCCACTCCTGGCGGCGTCGGGCGGCCAGCTCCGGGGCTAGGCCGATCACCCGAACTTCCTTTCCGGCTTCTGGGCCGGTGGCCAGCCGGAAATAGTGCTCGGCGAGCCGGCCGTGCGGGGCACATCGTTCCTCGACTCGGCGCTCGACCGCGGGTCGGCGGGCGGAGCTGACTACCGTCGGCACGGCGAACACGGCTAACAGGAGAAGCGCCGGATGGATGGACGCCAGCAGCGCCAGGGTGATTGTGAGCCGGACCAGCCAGCCCAGCGTGTTGAGCACTGAGGCATACATGTGGTCGAGGACGAAGATCTGCGTTCGGAGCACATCCAGCCGGTCCAGGTAGTCCGACCGCTCCTGATGCTCGAGCCCGGAGACCGATGCCTGCAGCGTGGCGACGTGAGTCTCGAGCGCCACCGTCACCCGGTCGCGGAACCGGCGGGTGAGCCGGGCGTTCACCACGGTCAGCAACCAGGTCAGGGTGGCAGAGACGGCCATCAGGCCCAGCACGATCCAGATTGTCGTGGTGTCCTGAGCGGTCATCGCATTCCCCAGGAGCTGGAGCCACAGGGCAAACAGCGCATCCGGGATGCCCACGACCAAGGTGAGCAGGACCACGAGGAGCACCATCTTGGGTTCATACGAGTAGCCCAGCCGGCACAGCCGCCACATCGAGGACAGGGCAGGCGGTAGCCCGTCATCTGCGGCCGCGCGGCGATCCATGGTGTCAGAGGACATCGAAGACCGCTCCCTCTTCGTCCATCGAGGCCTCGAACCGCTTGGCCTGGAGGTCGAACATCCGCCGATAGCGACCGCCCTGGGCCATCAGCTCGTGGTGGCTGCCGAGCTCGATCACCCGACCGCGCTCGAGGACACAGATCCGGTCGGCGTGCCGGACCGTGGAGAAGCGATGGGAGATCAAGATGGTGGTGACCTCTCGGGTGGCCGTCAGAAGCCGGTCGAAGACCTCCGCCTCGCCGCGGACGTCCAGCTGGGCTGTCGGCTCGTCGAGCAGCACCAGTCCGGCGCCCCGCCGGACTGCGCACAGCGCGCGGGCCAGCGCAACCCGCTGCCACTGCCCGCCCGAGAGGTCGGTCCCGCCGGGGTAGCCCTTGGCCAGCGTTGTATCCAGCTCGGCCAGCTGATCGGCGCCGGCATCCGCGAGCGCGGCTAGTACGTCGTCGTCCGTCGCTGTGCCGCCCGGGTCCACGTTCTTCCGGAGTGTCAGCTCGAACCGAACGAAGTCCTGGAAGACCGCCGTGATCCGGCGCCGCCAAGCGTCGACGTCGAACGATCGCAGATCGATCCCGTCCACCTCGATGGCGCCGGAAGTGGGGTCGTACAAGCGGCACAACAGCTTGGCCAGCGTGACAACCGGGTAAAGGCACCGTACACTCTCAACGTGCCAGTTGTCACCTACTGCCGGATATCCAAAGACAAGACCGGAGCCGGGCTCGGGGTCGAGCGGCAGGCCGCCGACTGCCGCGATCTAGCCACCAAGCTCGGGCTAGGTGAGCCGGACGTGATCAGCGACAATGACCTGAGCGCCTACAGCGGCAAGCCGCGCCCCGGCTATGAGCAGCTCAAGCAAGGCATCCGGGAAGGCCGCTGGACCACGCTGCTGGTCTGGCACGTCGACCGGCTGTGCCGCTCGGTGCGTGACCTTGAAGACGTTGTGGACCTCGTCAACGGCCGGGTGACGGTGCACTGCGCTAAAGGCGGCGAAATCGATTTGGAGACACCGGAAGGCAGATTGCAGGCCCGGATGCTGGGCACGCTGGCCCGATATGAATCCGAGCACCGCTCCGACCGGGTGAGGCGGGCACTGGCCCAGGCCGCCGAAAACGGCAAGCCCCACGGC
>DATFQP010000236.1:0-3220 GCA_035264145.1 Propionibacteriaceae bacterium | reverse complement strand
GCCCAGTTTTCACCCGGCATCGACATCAGATCTGCGCAAAAGCTAGACCGAGTTGGAGACCTATAGCCAAGGTCAGGCGCCTTGATGCCGGCGTCTAGGGATGCGAGGAGCCGCAGGATTGCCGTTTGCTCCGGATCTAGCCCTGAAAGGCATTCGGCTTATGCAAGCCTGCTGCTGATCCGGCAGAAACGATCGGCAGCACCATCTACCGCCTGAGGGTGGACATGGAGCTGCTCCGTCTCAGCTGGTAGCTCGCGATTCTACAGTTCCGGGCCTTCGCTGCTCGACTCCCCACCATGCGAGGAGGGCAAACCGAAGCCGACAAGGATCCCGGCGATACCGCCGACGTACCCCCACGACCCGGTGTGGTGTGGAAGGACCAGACTGGCGACAAACCCGAGGTAGGGCCAAACGGCGGCGCTGGCGGCTCGGAGGATCCGCCAGCCGGGTCCGCGGCTGGCAGCGAGCACCCGAGCGACCGCCAGTATGGTGGCGTGCTCGGCATAGTCCGACCACCAGTTGGCCTGAGCCCGCCGAGTCTGGGCGACTGCCCTGATCAGTGGTGACGGAGTAGCTGGTGGTACGGCTCGTTTCGGCCGACTCAGACCGCAAGGTCGGATGCGTCGGTGGTGGTGCTCAGCTCAGCAATCGGCTCGGTGAAGACCGCCCGACGAGGACATGATCATCAAAACAAGGTGCTCAAACCGACGCGCCCGCCTGCACCCGTCAATCGACTGCGCCAAGGCACCGCCGAGCTGCGGTTGACGGCAGCGGTGATACGTTCCCGATCCCTAGTCGAACCTAGCAGGCTTGGCGATCTCGGGAGTGTCACCGAGTCGATGAAGCTGCTCGTCAAGTGCATCGAGCACGGCCTGGAAGTGGACCTGCGCGACCTTGGCGAACATTCGGATGTATTCGACGTCCTGGACCGAAGGGTCCTGGCTCCCGGCGCGCTCGGCGATAGCCGTGGCGCGGCTGACAGCACCCTTTGCAGCCACTTTGGCCTCCTCCATGACGTCGCGCTGCTGAGACCGCGCCGTCAACAGCAAGTCGCGAGCGGACTGCATGGCCTCATCGATTAAAGAGTCGGCCAGTTGCTGGGCCTGGTTCAGGACGGACACGGCCTGGTCGGTAGCCAGCTCCTGCGGGTCTCTCTGAGCGTCCTCGAGCTCGGCGCGGAGCGATTGGTTTTGCTCAGTCAGGGTCGCGACCTGCGCCTGAATTCCCTCAAGCTCATCGGCGAGTCCGGTGAGGAAGTAGCGGACCTCTGCGTGGTCGACGCCACGAAGCCGGACGGTGAAGTTCTTGCGGCGGACCTCTTGTGGACTGGTTCCGCCAGGCGGTGGGTCAGTCCAGCTCACGGTATGCCTCCGCCACTGTTACCCATTCTCCACTGCGTCATGTAACTCCTCCGTCGGTGAGGCCGCCCCCTGAAAATCGAACTGCTCGCGCCGGATCGAGGCAGCGGGAAGGCCCACGGCCTTGAGCTCCTGTACCGCATGCCGGACCATTCCCGGCGAGCCGCACACCATGGCCGTGCGCCGCGACCAGTCATCGGCCTTCGCTGCCACCGTTCCAACAAGACCTCGGGCGCCCGGGTAGGTGGGGTCATCAGACACCACTGGGGTGTAGTCGAACCACGGCTTGCGCGCCAGCTGCGTGAGGTGCTCGTGGTCGTAGAGATTCCAGGGCATCCGTGAGCCATGGAACAGATGCACCCGCGGCCCCGAGCCGGTGGCCTGCCAGCCTCGGTCGATCTGCTCCAGTACGGCGCGCAGCGGAGCCAGGCCGGTTCCACCTGCGACCATGAGGATGTCGGGAAGCGGCCCGCTCTCGGGAAGGGTGAGTTGCTCGCCAACCGGCGCGGCCAGCCTTATCGTGTCACCTCGGCTCAGCCGGCGGACGACCGCGGTGGAGACAAGGCCGCCAGCGATCGGCTGGACGTGGAACTGCAGGCGCCCCGAGGGCTCCGGAGCGTTTGCCGGACTGAAGTAGCGCCATAGGCGGGGCCGGTGCGGGATCTCCACGGCCACCGATTGCCCGGCTCGGTAGGAAAATGGCGTCCGGGGCGCGACCTCTATCACGGCAACCTCAACCGAGCGCCGTTCGACCCCGACTACCTCCGCCTCCCACGAGGCCGGCGCGACCTCCTCGTGCTGCTCAGCAGCGGCAACCATGATCTTGGCGACCAGCCCGTACGCCTGCGCCCACGTGTCGGCCAGATCGGCACTCCACGACGGGCCAAGGAAGTGTTTCAAGGTCGCCAGCAGGCTGGCCCCGACCGCCTCATAGTGCTCAGTTACCACCGAGAAACGACGGTGGTCACGACCCAGTTGCTCGAGGAGCGGCACAACCTTGTCCAGCTCGTCGACGTTCGACACCACCGAACCCAGCGCAGCAACCAGCTTGTCGCGTTGCCCCGACATCTGGATCGGGAACATCGAACGCACGTCAGGGTGGCGCAAGAACAGGTACGAGTAAAAGTACAGCGGGACATCGTCGCCGTGGGCCGCGACGTTCGCCCAGCTGCCCTTAAGAGCGGCGGTATCCATTAGGTCAAGGACGACCCGGATTCCACGATGTCGGACTCAGTGGCGGCGACCGCCGCACCGGCTCGGCCGATGATGTCATCAGGGACTCCGGCACCCTTCATGGCGGCGCCAAGATGGCCGACAACCGCCATGAAATCGTTATGGTCGATTCCGAGACCAGCATGCGCCTCGGCGAGCGTGCGACCGTCGTAGTTGGCCGGTCCACCGAGCACCTGCGTCACGAGGAGCACCTGATGGCGCTTGAGTCGCGGGAGGTCGACGTCTTCGAAGTACGGCGCAAGCTGAGGGTCGCCTAGCACCCGCTCATAGAAGTCATTCACGACAGCGCTCACGGCAGACGCGCCGCCAACCGCCTCGTAGTCGCTCACTGCCCGGCCAGGCGTCGGGTCATTCATGGCATGGTCGTCCTTCCACGAAAGAGGGGGATGGTGGACTAGAACTGCCTACCATGTCAGGACCGCGCAGGGAAAGTGTTTGGGCGTCCATCATCTCCCGGCGAGGTCTGAGCACAGTGCACCTTATCGTCCTGTCCAGGTTCAGGACATATGTGACATGTGATCGGTGTCTGGTGAGTCGGGACATCGGTGACAGTCGGGCATGTCCAAAGCTCGGGTCGTGGTCTCGAAGGTCATCAGCAAGCAGATGTCTGTCAGCGAGGCAGCCGCTAC
>DATFQP010000235.1:0-13570 GCA_035264145.1 Propionibacteriaceae bacterium | reverse complement strand
TTCGGGGCTCAGCCGCCCTTTGGTCCCCCTTGGTTCGGTGGCGGTCCGGGCTGGCGGGCGTCGAAGGCCCGGCGCGGCGATGTTCGGTCGGCGATTCTGGCCGTGCTGGCTGAGCGCTCCCTGAACGGGTACCAGATCATTCAGGAGATCGCCGAGCGTAGCGGCGGTGCCTGGAAGCCCAGCCCTGGCTCGATCTACCCGACCCTGCAGCAGTTGGAGGATGAGGGATTGGTGCGGGCCGAAGAAGGCAGTGGCCGCCGTACGTTCACGTTGACCGATGAAGGCCGGGCGTACGTTGCTGACCATCCCGATGACGTTGCGGCACCGTGGAAGGGCTTCGCGGATTCAGCCGAGGACGACAACGGGGTCAAACCGCTGATCGGCCAGGTCGCTGCCGCGGTCTGGCAGATCGTCGCGATGGGAAGCCCTGAACAGCAGGTCAAAGGTCGCGAGGCGCTCATTGAGTTCCGGCGTAAGCTATATGCAATCTTGGCCGAAGACGACACCCAGGCGGACCAATGATAAATCAGCCCCCACGGCGACCCGACGGTTTACCCGTCCACCAGGTATGGATGTGGCCGCCGTCGGCTGCGCCGTTCGGCACCTGGGCGCGACCAACCGGCCCCGTACGGATCGGGGATGTGGAGCGGGATAGCGCAGTTTCTGCGCTCGGCGACCATTTTGCGGCGGGACGCCTCACCCGGGAGGAATTCGACGAGCGAATCGACAAGGCCATGCAGGCCCGATTCCAGTCCGATCTTCAACCGCTGTTCGCCGATCTGCCCGGTCCTGCCGTGGAGCGACAGCCGGCGGCCGGCTGGCCCACCGGTGCCCCCCCGCGAGTTCCGGTTTTCTTGTTGTTCCTGCCTGTGTTGATTGTGGCACTGATCGTGACCGCCATCGCGCTCGGTGCGCCGTGGATGCTGTGGGGAATGTTCTGGCTCTTCATTCTCAGCCGCTTTTGGGCGCGCCGCCCAACCCCGCGGGGGCACCGGCGCCGCTGGTGAAGCCAGTATCGACGGCCAATGTGGACGTCGGGAACTGATCGAGGGCATCTTCTAGCCAGAGTCGGTTACTCCAGCCATTCGGTGATGAACCGGGAGTTGGCATGGATGTGGACCCCCTCGTACCCGTCGGGCCCGGTCTCGAACTTGTGCGGAGTATTGGCCGGAACGACGAGAACTTGTCCAGCGTGACCTTGCAGTTGTTCGGAACCGACGGTGAACGTCGCCCATCCCCGTCGGATGATGAAGGTCTCGGCGTAGGGATGCTGGTGCAGTCGAGGCCCGACCCCGGCCTTCGTGGTGGATTCCAGGATGATCGAGATGTTCGCGCTGCCGGGTAATTCCTCGTAATTTTCGGTCCAGTCCTCGCCGTCGTCCCGGCCGTCGGCGCGATCAATGACGAAAGCGTCCATCGACTGAAGCTAGCAGCTGCTATCGACGGCCACGAAGCAGCAGGGCAGCAGCGCTCAGACCGAGCAGCAGCGGTATTGCGAGTACCACTGGGAGTACACCGCTTTCGGACATTGCCGAACGGGCCTCGACATCGACCTTGACCAGGGGACTGACGACCAGCCCCTCCGCTCCGGAGACCTCGCTGCCTTCGGGCAGCACCACGACATAGGCCGCGAACCTCCCCGCGTTCACCGCCTGAATGTCCCACGACAGTGTTCGGCTTTCACCTGGCTGCAACGTCAGACTCTGGCTCCGGCTCGACGACCAGTCCTCGGGATCGACGTACACCTCGTCCTGCATGCTCGCGATATTGAGATGCGCCAGGACGTCACCCGCGGGAGCGCTGCCGGTGTTGGCAACCTGTGTGGTGATCGTGAAGCGGCCGCCGAGCACGGTCGCCACGTGCGTCGGGTGGGGCGTGATCTCGACCGGCAGGGGTGCCGCCCATGCCGGCGCCGCCGAGCAAGCGAACAGGGCGACGAGGAGGCTGGCCAGCAGGACCGTCCGCGTCATCTGTTAGTTGCTTCCCATGGTCAGCCGGACGAGCCGAGGACCGGCGATCACCAGGGCGCCGCCGGCCAGCACGACGGTGAGCACCGGCGAGACAAGGAAGGACAGGTCCTCACTCCAGGGATGCGCTTGAACCAGCTGGCCGGTGATGTAGGCCAACCCGGACGACACGGGGTTGAGCCGCTCGATCACGTCGAAGAACCAGCCCGCAGGCAAGCCGCTCGGCAGCTGCGTGGGGGCAAACAAGACCACCAGTAAGAACAGGCTGATAGCGAGACTGATCTTGTTGGAGTTGGAAACGGCACTGATCAACAACCCCACGCAACCCAGTCCGAGCGCGACCAGGGTGCCGACGAGAAGACCGAGTGTCATCGCCCGGGAGAAGATTCCGACCTGACGAGCGAGGAGCCAGAGGTAGGGGATGCTGACGACGAAGGCTGCGAACCAGAGCGTCAATCCGGCGATCAACTTGCCGGCAAGGATGGCCCGGCGAGACACCGGGGTAACGAGCAGACTTTCCAACGTTTCACGCTCACGCTCGCCGCTGATCCCGTCGGCCGTCACGACAAGGGTCAGCAGCACCCCCACTCCGACGACAAACTGCAGGACCAGGTTCACGGCCTCCCGTCGCTCGAGGAAGTTCAGCGCCGAGTTGGTGGAAGCCAGGTAGGTCACCGCACTGAGCAGCACACTAAGGCAGAACAGCAAGGCGAGGCCGCGGCCACTTCTCCACAGATCGCGGCATTCCTGGCCGGCAACGACGAGCCATCCGGGGTCTCCAGTCATGCTGGCCAGGTCGCGCGACCCGTCGACGTCTGCAGACATAACTCGCGCAGTCATCCGACGGACTCCCTCGTCAGCTTGAGGAACGCGTCGGACAGTTGGGCGCCTTCGACTTCGTACGAGAGCACCGGTACCTCCGCGTTCGCGACGGCCATCAGCGCGGCGTTCGGACCGTCGCGCCGGTCTGCCTGAATGCTGGCGGACCCGGGAAGCGCAATCCGCAGCACGTCAGGTCGCTCGGCCACCTGCGTCACGGTGAGTCCCGGCACGTCGGCCAGAGCGCGTACCGCCGGCTCGACGAAATCGGGTGGCACCCGTAACTGGGCGAATCGTTCGAGGACTGCTGCGCGGATGACCTCAGCGACACTGCCCGAAACCAGCACTCGTCCTCGGTCGAGAATCACGACCCGTGAGCACGCCTGCTCGACCTCGGGCAAAGTGTGTGTGCTGAGGACGACGGTCGTCCCCTGCCGAGCGATGTCGCGTACCAGGTTGAGGACCTGGGCTTGACCGGCGGGGTCGAGTCCGAGGGTCGGCTCGTCGAGAAAGACGACGGCCGGGTTGTTCACCAATGAACGCGCAATACCGAGACGTTGACGCATGCCGCGGCTGTAACTGGAGATAGCGGAGTCAGCGCGGTCAGCGAGACCCACCTGGCCGAGGAGGTCCGCGGCCAAAGCCCGGGCGCTTTGGCCGCTCCGGCCGTAGAGGCGGGCGTGGTAGCGCAGATACTCACGGCCGGTCTGAGAGCGGGGATAGCCGCTGCTCTCAGGAAGCACGCCGACTCGTCGGCGGATCTCGGTGGCCGCCGTCCAGGGCTGGCCTGCTACGGAAAACTCTCCGCTGGTCGGTGTGAGCACCGTGGAAAGGAGCCGAATCGTCGTTGTCTTGCCTGCACCGTTGGGCCCCAGCAATCCCATGACCTCGCCCGCCTCGGCCGCGAAGCTGAGGTCTTCGACGGCGCGGCTGGCTCCGTAAGTCTTGGTGAGTCGGACAGCTTCCAGCGTGACGCTCATCATCTTCCCGGTGGTTTTGGGTTTGATGTGACCAGACCTGCTTTTCCTATCATCCCCAGCAGGTGCGAAAAAGATAGAACCGTCCGGCCGACGTTCTTGTATGCGGACTGGAAGTCTGGGGCACGGGTTTGAGTCAAGGCCCGAAACCGCGACCGCGCCGTCATTGATGGTCCATCGGAGCGATGGCGCCTTGGCGCTCGAGCGGACAAACGCACAAAGCGTTCACATCGGCGTGTCGGCATTTCGGGTTGGTCAGAATTCCCGGTGTGAAAGGGTGATGTTCTCAGTCGATCACACCGATTGAGTGGTACCGACGTCGACTCGGCCGATTCCGGCAAACCCCATCCGAGCAACAAAAGCCGCATTTCCGCGGTCAATGCCAAACGCGACAAGGATGTGGTTGAAGTCATGCACATCAGGCCGACTGGGCGGCGATGCTGGTGGAGACCGCGCGGGCTTCGCGGGCAATTTCATGGAGAAGCCCGGACAGTTCGACGCTGATGCCTACGATGTAAAGCCCCGGCGCGCTGGGCATGGTCTGGTCGCCGTTCACCTTGGGGAATCCGGATTCGTCAAGCACGCCAAGATCACCGACCAGCTGCTCGATGTTGGGCCGGTATCCGGTCGCGGCGATGATGTCATCCGGCGTCAGGACTGTCCCGTCGACCATGCGCAGCTGGTGGTCGTGAATCGATTCCACGGCCGGCACAACTCTGATCCGACCTGAGCGTACGGCGGCCACGAATCCGTGATCAAGGATCGGGATAGTGCGGGAACGAACAAACTGGCTGAATCCGTCACCTGGAGGCGCCGGCAGACCGTATGCGCTCAAGTTCGGCACGCTGAGTCGTCGAAGCACCGCGGCCAGGGGTTCATCGCAGCCTCCGGTACGGGCCGCAGGGCGATCCCCAGAAGTTGACTTGGCACGCCGAGAAAGTCGCGCCGGATGATGTTGGGCGGCGTCCGTACGGACAGGCAGACCTCGGCAGCGACCTGAGCCACCTCCACCGCGATCTCGGCCGCAGAGTTTCCGGCCCCAACTACGAGGACACGACGGTTGCGATATCCGGAGGGCTCGCGATAGTCCGCCGAGTGCCGGAACGATCCAGGAAATGAGTCGAGGCCCGGCCAGTCCGGGACATAGGCGGCGCGGCTGCTGCCGGTCGCGAGAACGACGGTGTCTGCGTCGCGGTCGCCTGCGGAGGTCTGAAGCCGCCAGCTCCCCGCCGCTCGCTCGATCCGCTTGACCTCGACCCCGAACTCGGGATCAATCCGAAATCGTTGCGCGTACTGCTCGAGATATGCAACAAGATCATCTCGCCGTACGCAGGCACCATAGCGTCGTGGGATCGGCGCACCGGGTAGTGCGGAAAGCCACCGGCCGGTATGCAGCTGCAGACTGTCGTAGCGGTCACGCCAAGCAGTACCTACCCGGTCCGCTCTCTCCAGCACGGTATAGGTCACTCCACGTTGACCCAACATCGCGGCGACCGCGAGACCCGCTGGGCCGGCTCCCACGATGACAGTCTTGGTAGTCATGCCCGCACCCATGCGCGGAGACTAGTCACCGGTCGCTGCGCGGGGCAACGTCATCAACTCCAGTAGGTTGACACCTGGCGGCTTGGTAGCTGCGATGCTATTTCCGGTATGCCTCAGAACAGGAGTGTGATGTCCGAAATCGACCCCGAGCAAGGTGATGTCCTCGAGCCAGAGGAGGATCCGGGCCTACCTCGGCGGCGCAGCGAGCACGGAGGGATGCCGCTGCACCCCGACGATGACGCCTTGGAACTGGCGGTCGAGCGAGACCGGGTGGCTGCCGGAGTCGCTGACTATGCTCCCGACGACGTGCCACCTGCAACTGACCCACCGCCGGACGATGCCCCCGATGTGGTCGACCTCGCGCAGCGGGGCCTGCTCGGCGACACCAGTGCCCCGTCTTCTCAATAGCAAGGCGGATCTTTAGTCACCTTGTCAGTTAACTGACTCCGGCGTCGATGGGCCCGGGGTCAGGTATGGGCTGCGGTTGGCCAGGCGGGCTGATCGGCGGACCGGGGCTCGGTGTGGGAATCGGATCTGGCCCCGGCGGTGCGGGGTGCGGCTCCAGCGGCGGCGTGCTCACTGTTGTCTCCTCCCTCTGTGGTCACCATTGTCGCTCCCAGCCCCACGATGCTCGGCCATCGGTTCAATTCGGCGACCTACAGTGGCAGCCGTGAACGCGCGTTGGCTGGTCGTGCTCGCGATGGCCTCCGCGCTCGTGATCACACCATTAGCGATCAACGCACGTCCGCCCAGGATCGCGCAGACTTCAGTCGTCGCATTAGCCGAGCGTGTTCAAGGTTCGCACGGGATTGGGTGGTCGGGCTTTGTCGAGAGCTCGGGTGCCCTCGACGTGCCTGACAACGAATCCTTTGCCAATCTCGCGGAGCTCCTTGGTGAGACCAACAAGTTGCGGGTCTGGTGGCGCAACGAAGAGGACTGGCGAGTCGACCGCATCCGCAGCACGGGCGAAACAGATTTGTTCCGGCAAGGCCGGTATTCGATCCGCTGGGTCTTCGAATCCGAGACGGCGACCATCTCACCGGTCTCGAAAGTCCGGCTTCCTGACGCCTCCGATCTCCTACCGCCGACTCTCGGGCGCTCCATGCTGCAAGGCGCACGCGACACCGAGCTGACTTCGCTGCCGCCTCGCCGAGTCGCGGGAGTCGACGCCGCCGGCTTGCGGCTGGTGCCTGCGGAGGCCGGCACATCCGTGCGCCAGGTGGACGTCTGGGTCGACCCCCAGAGCGGGCTTCCGCTGCAGGTGGAGCTGTACGGAGCGGACGAAAAACGACCCGTTCTCAGCACGGTCCTCCGCGAACTGAGTGTAGGCCCGCCCTCGGACGGCACCACGAGATTCGCTTCGGCTGCGGGAGTGGGGCTGAACTACGAAGAGTCGGTGGACGTCGCCGCCGCCGCGAACGCGTTTGCTCCGGTCGATCTGCCAGCTTCGCTGGGCGGCCTGAGCTCGCGCACGGGCGAGGACCCGTCGGCAGTCGGTATCTACGGGCGTGGGCCTACGACGCTGATCGCACTCCCGCTGCGCCGGGATGTCGCCGGGCCACTGCGACAACGGCTGCGCGAGAGTGCGGGTGTTCAGGAGACCGACGTGGGCACCGTGTCCAGCGTTGGTCCTGTGGGGTTGCTGCTGACTCCGTACCGCCGGGAGGGCAGCCGATTTCTACTGGCAGGAACGGTGACGCAAGAGGTGTTGACGCGTGCCGCCACCGATCTCCTAGCGCGCACATGACCGAGAATGCCATCACCAACGGGCATGTCGTCCGGACTCGTGGACTGACGAAACGCTACGGCGAGGTTCGTGCGGTCGACGCTGTCGATCTGGAGGTCAGCGAGGGCGACGTCTACGGCTTTCTCGGCGCGAATGGATCCGGCAAGAGCACAACCCTGCGGATGCTTCTCGGACTGGTGCTGCCCACCTCCGGTGACGCGCAGGTGCTGGGGCAGCCGATGCCCGCGGCCCGCCGCTCCGTGCTACCGCGCATAGGTGCACTCGTCGAGGGTCCTGGCGCTTATCCGCACCTGTCCGGGAGGGCTAACCTCGCGCTGCTCGAGGCAACCGGCTCCGACCGCGGCGCAAGGGCGGAACGCAAGGCCCGGATCGTCGCCGCACTCGAGCAGGTCGGGCTTGATCCCGGTGATCGCCGTCCGACTCGCGCTTACTCGCTGGGCATGCGTCAGCGACTAGGACTGGCCGCCGCACTGATGCGTCAACCACGACTGCTGGTACTGGACGAGCCGACGAACGGTCTGGATCCGCAAGGCATCCAGGCGATTCGGCAGCTCCTGCTCGACCTCAACCAGCGCGGCACGACGATCTTGCTCTCCAGCCATCTTCTTGCCGAGGTCGAGCAAATGTGTACTCGGGTCGGCGTCCTCGACCGCGGCCGGCTCGTGTTGCAGGAGCGGCTCGACGTCCTGCTGCGCCCGACCGGCCTCGTCGACGTGCGCACCCCGGACGCATTCCGCTGCGCCTCCCTGCTGGGCGATGACGTTGTTCGCATCGAGGGTGAGCGACTGGTTATCCGTTCCGACGACCCGGCCGGATTGAACGCTCACCTGGTCGATCGAGGCCTGCGGGTCGTGGAGGTCGGTTTCCACCGCCCCGATCTCGAGCGGGTTGTGCTGGAAGCGGCAGCCGGGGCCTCATGATCGCCGTCGAGTTGATCAAGATGATGCGGCGTCCGCGGACCTGGCTGATCATCGGGATGCTGCTCGCGCTGCCCACGCTGGTGGCCGTTCTGCTTGCGGTGACCGAGCTCGGTCCCCGTCCGGGAACCGGTCCACCGTTTCTATCCGCTGTGCTGAGTGACGGCACGCTGTTCCCCCTTGCGGCCTTGGGCGTGGTGCTGCCCCTTTTCCTGCCGATCGCCGTGGCGGTTCTGGGCGGTGACGCCATCGCCGGTGAAAGCCAGACCGGAACGCTGCGCTATCTCCTGGTTCGGCCGGTCGGCCGCACTCACTTGCTACTGGCCAAGCTCACGACCGTTGTCGCGTTCGTGCTGCTCGCGGTGCTCGTTGTCGCAGCGGTGTCCTACGTCGAAGGACGGCTGCTCTTAGGTGAAGCTCCGGCCGCTGGCGGTACGGTGAGCCTGAGCGGGTCGACGCTCAGCCAAGATGAGCTGAGCTGGCGCATGGCGCTCGCCCTCGGCTACGTCGTGATCTCGATGCTGGGCGTTGCGGCGGTGGCCCTCTTCCTGTCGACCCTCACCACATCCTCCATCGGGGCGGCGCTGGGAACGGTCGGTGTGCTGATCGCGTCGACCGTCCTGCTGGGCCTGGACGCCGCAACAGCGCTCCATCCGTACCTGCCGACGCGCTACTGGCTGGCCTTTGTCGACCTGTTCCGCGACCCGATTCTGTGGCGGGACGTGCAGCGTGGGCTGTTAGTTCAGCTCAGCTATCTGCTCGTCTTCACCCTCGCGGCCTGGGCAAGCTTCAGCACCAAGGACATCACCGACTAGCAGCGAACGTCCGGTGGTGAACGCGGCGGCTCCACGCCGAGCACCGAGCCGAGCGCGGCCAGCACGACCGGGTCACGCGGAAGATCGCCATGCGCGGCGGTGGAGGTCTGGCAGACGTCTTGAATCCGGATATTGACAGCTCCCTCCAAGGCAGCCGAGTCGACGGGTGTGACCACCTGATCCGACGTCGACCGGATGGTAGCCCAAAGCGGTCCGTCGGGAGTCTCGTCGCCGGCGTTGAGTCGGCGCAACACATCGCTGTCGGGCACCAGCTGTTCACACGCGGGCGGGCAACCGCCCGCGAACTGGGCGCCGAGCGCTGCTTGAGAGGTTCCGTGGTGCGGTGATCCGAGGGTGAGAACTCGGCGAGCCAGACGTTCTCCACCCTTGTCACGCACCCAGAGCCGGGCCACTACGCCGCCCGCCGAGTAGCCGATGATGTCGACCGACGCCGCGCCACTGTCCTGGACTGCGCGCTCTGCCACGTCGCCCAGGTGGGTGGCCTGAGCCCGCAGATCACCAGTCCCGTCCCCGGGCAGGGTGACGACCGTGGCCGAGCGGCCCGCCGAACGCAGCGCGGCTGCCAGCGGCTCGAGAGAGTTCACGTTGCCGCCGTATCCGGGCACCAGGAGGACTGGTCCTGGCTCTGACTGCGTGACCGGTGACACCGACGTTGAGCGCGCCCGGACGACGGCGGTCACACCGATAGAGATCAGCAACAGGCCAAGGCACGCGGTGACGAACACGAGTCGTCGTCGCTGTGGAGAGAGGGCGTCAAGCACGATCAGGTGATCCGCAGATGCATGACCACGCCTGCGTGGTCAGACGGCCACAGTCCCGTCCAGTCATCACGGTCGGTGAGCTTGTCACCGATGACATCGCCGTCACCGCTCCTGACGCCGGACTCGGCTGTCGCCCGGAGAAGGACCAGGTCGAGACGACGAGTGAAACCATCGGCCGTCAGATCATTGACGAGCTCGCTCAATCCGGCCGTGGGGCCATCTGACGTCCGCTGGCGCAACCACAGATCGGAGAATCCGCCGCGGTGGGTCAGCAAGTTGTACGCCGCAGATGGCGGGACTTTGTCCGGCGGCCGAAGCTCGCCGCTGTCGGGGTCGGAGTTGCAATCACACGTGATCACTGCGGCCATCGGGGAGTGTGCCAGTCCGGCAAGAAGCTCACCGGCCTGGGCCAGCGCAAGGTCGGCGCTCAGGGACTCCAAATGGGTTGTCACAAACCTAAAGCGTGACCGGCCGACCGCAACGTCGGCCCAGGCGTAGCCCCGGATGAAGGCAAAGCTGACGCCGGCCAACGTGACGTCGATCCGGTGACGGTACTGACTTCCGCCGTTGTCGGTGACGCTGGCCTGGCTACCCTGCCGCAGCAGGATGACGTCGCGAACGGTCAGCCGAACGTCCCGGCCCTCATCGACCGTCCCCCGGAACGGATCCCCGGTGAATGCCGGGCTCTCGACGTCCGATTCCTGCTGCACCGCAACGACCTCGTACGAGACACCGCGCTCGGTCAGTGCCCGGCGCAGGATCTCCAAGAAGTCAGCGTCGGTCGCGACGGCATCGAGGCGACCCAGGTGATCCAGCTGGAGCGGCCCATGCCGCCACAACGCCACCTCCTGCAAGCCGACCAGGTCGGGTCGGGCGAACGCGATCTCATCGGCCAGCAACTGGCTGCGCGCGCCGAAGTTCGTACGCTGGACAATCTCGCGCAACTCGTGGTTCGCGTGACCAAGGGCCAGCAAAGCATCGTGCCCAGTACGGCCCTGCGCCGCCTGCAGCGGCCGGTTGATATCCGCCCCCAGGTAGAGATTGCGGGTCATCACCGTGACCGATGACTGGACAGCCCTTGCTGACGCGCGGACGACCAGAACAGCAACCAGGGCCATGCAGAGCAGCAGCAGAGCGACGATCAACCGCAGCCGTCCCTGCGTCAAGCTCAGCTGCATCCCACCAGTCCGCATCCGTGATTAAGGAGCCCAACCTATGTCAGCAAGCATCGCGGCTCGGCGTTATTTCACGGTGCTGCCCGGTCTGGGCGGGCATCGTCGGTAAGGCGCAATCCTTGCTTACCAACTTCGCAGCAGATTTCCATCGACGACGCCATCGGTGGAGGTCAGAGCAGTGAAGGCTGATTGTCGCTCTCGTCCCGATCGGCAGTGGCGCGCCGCGCGCCCGTAGTCTGGCTCCGGCCGCGACCGTCAAGTCCATGCCGGCGCAGCAGCACCGCGGCCCGGCGGGCCAGATCTGAGGAGTAAGAGCGGGTGACGTATGCGCCACCGCGGTACAGCTCCAGGTAAGGATCGATCAGCTCCTGGTGATGGCTTGCCAGGTACCGCAGGAACCATTCCCGTGCGCCCGGCCGCAGATGAAGCGCAAAGACCGTCGCTCGGGTCGCCCCGGCAGCCGCAACCTCTGCCAGGATCCGATCGAGGTGGTCGTCGCCGTCGGTGATCATCGGCAGTACCGGAGCGACCAGCACGGCGCACGGCAGGCCGGCGTCGGTGATGGCCCGGACCAGCCTCAACCGCGCCTTCGGCGTCGGTGCACCAGGTTCCAATGCTTCATGAATCTTCTCCTCGGCGAGCGCGATCGAGACTGCCATGCTCACAGGAACCTGTTCGGCTGCTTCGGCCAGCAGCGGCAAGTCCCTGCGCGCCAACGTTCCCTTGGTGAGGATCGAGAACGGCGTGCTGGAACCGGCGAGGGCGGTGATGATCCCGGGCATCAGCTGGTACCGGCCTTCGGCGCGTTGGTACGGGTCGGTGTTGGTGCCGAGGGCCACTGGCTCATGCGTCCACGACGGACGGCGCAGCTCGCGGGCGAGCACCTCCGCGACATTGATCTTGACCACGATCTGACTGTCGAAGTCCGCCCCCGCGTCAAGATCAAGATAGGTATGGGTGCGTCGAGCGAAGCAGTACGTGCAGGCGTGGCTGCAGCCTCGGTACGGATTGACCGTCCATGTGAACGGCACCCGAGCCGCCGCCGGCACTCGGTTCAGCGCAGATTTCGCCAGCACCTCATGGAAAGTGATGCCCTCGAACTCTGGGGTGCGGACCGTCCGTACCAGGTTCTGCAACCGATCCAGCCCAGGCAGCGCATCCATGTCGGTTGGCGCTGTGTCCGAGATCTGCTGACCTGCCCATCGCATGGAAATATTCAAACACAGTTTCGATATGACAGGCGTGAACTGCTTGTGTTCGGTCCCTACGCTGGGGGGTCATGCGCGCTTCCATTCCGCTTGCTTCTCCACCGGGTCTTCGCCACCTCAGCACTCTCTCTTGAAAAGTGCCTGCTTCGTGCTGCGAGGAGGGCAGCTCCGACGTGACTGATGTTCAGCTTGGCACCGGCGTGCCCGCGTACGTAAGACTGCTGCGGCACGGTCCGGCCGCTCGCCCGTTCGCCTTCGCCGCCCTGGCCCGCCTGACGTTAGCCATGATCCCGCTCGGCATTCTGATCCTGGTGGAGCATCAACGGCAGGCATACGCGATCGCCGGTCTGGTGAGCGGCGCGTATGCAATCGGCGCCGCGGTAGGGACGCCGGTCTGGGGCCGACTCATGGACCGCTGTGGGCAGGTGGCCGTGTTGCTGCCGACGACGATAACCAGCGCCGCACTGCTCGTGGGGCTGGCCATCGCCACCGTGAGCGGAGCGCCTGACCAAGCCCTCATCGTGATTGCCGCTGGGGTCGGGCTCAGCTACCCGGCGGTCAGCCCGGCACTGCGCTCCAGCTTCCGGATTATCCTGCCCGACCCGCGGGCCCGAAGGGTGGCCTTCGCCCTTGACGCCACCTCCGTCGAACTAGCCTTCGTCTGCGGACCGCTGTTGCTATCGGCCTTGCTCGTTCCCCGAATTCCGCTTCTTCCGCTCCTGGTCACGGCCGCGCTGGTGGCCGGCGGCGGGGTCGGCTACTGCGCGACGGGAGTCGCACGCCGGGCCAGTGCAGCAGTTCAGCGGGCTGCCGCAGGTGAGAACTCCAGAACGACAGACACGGGTCAGCGGATGGCTCTAGCCTCGGCCGGGGTGGTGGCAGTCCTGACCGTGATGTTGATGCTGAGCATCGGCTTTGGGCAGCTTGATACCTCCATGGCCGCGACCTCGGATCGCGCGCTGGGTGGCAGCGAGCAGGTGGGCATCCTGTTCGCTGCGATCGCCGGTGGCAGCACCGTCGGCGGGCTGGCCTTCGGTGCGCGGTCCTGGTCCTTCGACGAGCGCCGCGCGATACCTGTCCTGCTCTGCCTCTTCGGGCTGTTCCTCGCTCTGCTGGCGGGGTTGCTGAGTGCGGGCGCCGTGAGCCTGCTAATTCTGCTGCCGGTGCTGTTCCTCACCGGGCTCACCATCGCTCCGACGCTGATCATGCAGCAGAGCCGGCTGGATCACCTGGCGCCATCGCACCGGCTGAATGAGGCTCAGGCCTTTTTATCGGCCTCCAACACCACGGGCGCGGCGGTCGGCACTGCCATTGCAGGCATCGTGATCGACATGGCCGGCCTGTCCTGGTCCTTCATCGGCGCCGCGCTGGCCGCATTGTTCGCCGCCGCGGTCGCCGTTCCCCGCCCGCTGCGCCGGCAGATCCTGCAGCGTCGTTCGTGATCAGCTGGTCGGGAGCCGACGAGGACGTCACTCGCGGTTCTGAGCCCACGATTCAGCTGACGCCCTACGCGGCAGGTAGGTCAGCTGAGGTCCCGCAGTCGGGTCGAGTCAGCTACTTCGCCGACAATCTGCTCAAGGACATCCTCCAGCGCGATAACGCCCTGAGTCCGGCCGTTCTC
>DATFQP010000234.1:0-6692 GCA_035264145.1 Propionibacteriaceae bacterium | reverse complement strand
GGCGGCGTTGGCGCCGGTCACCGGTCAGCGATCCGACGCCGGCGGTCGCCGCAAGCGCAACCTGGCCATCTGGTCGGCGCTGGTCATCGCCTCGACCGTCGGCCTGTTCTTTGTCCGCGACGACTATCGATATCTATGGCTGGGCTTGGTGCTCCTGGCGGCCGGCTCAGCGTTCCTGGAGTTCGCCCAGGTCTCGTACAACGCGATGCTGCAACAGATCTCCAACCCCAGAAATATCGGCAGAATCTCGGGGCTCGGCTGGGGAAGCGGCTATCTGGGCGGCATCGTGGTGATGTTGCTGGCCTACGTCTTGTTCATCCAGCCCGACGTCGGCCTCTTCGGAGTGACCGCGGAAGGTGGGCTCAAATACCGCGCTTTGGCCCTCGTCGTCGCGGTGTGGTTCGCCTTCTGGTCAATTCCGATCTTCTTGGCAGTGCCCGAGATTCCGCCGACTCGTGGAATTCCGAGGGTCGGCTTCCTTGGGTCCTATCGAGTGCTCCTCCACGACGTCCGGGCGCTGTTCCGATCCGATCGCCATGCGGTGTGGTTCCTGCTCGCCAGCGCCCTCTATCGGGACGGCCTGGTCGCGATCTTCAGTTTCGGAGCAGTCCTAGCCGTATCGGTTTACGGGCTGAGTGCCGCCGACGTCGTCATCTTCGGCGTGGCCGCCAACGTGGTCGCGGCTCTCGGCGCAGGTGCTGCTGGAATCGTCGAGGACCGGATCGGACCCAAGCCGGTGATTCTCGGGTCGCTGGCCGCACTGGTGACGACGTCGGTCGTCTTGCTCTTCGCGCACGGGTCGACGATGTTCTGGATCTTCGGGTTACTGCTGTGCTTGTGGGTGGGACCGGCGCAATCGAGCTCTCGAACCTATGTCGTGCGGCTGGCTCCGGCAGGTCGCGAAGGAGAGCTGTTCGGCCTTTACGCCACCACGGGCCGTGCGGTGTCATTCCTTGCGCCCGGGTTGTTCGCGCTGTTCTCCGGCATCTTCGACTCGCCGCGGATGGGCATCATCGGGATCGTGCTCGTCCTGCTGGCAGGTCTGTTGGCATTGTCCAGGGTCGAGCCGCCGCCGACATCACCGCCGGTCCTCGAAGAGTCGTCCGTCGCTTAGCGTGGAACATTTCGGCCGCCCGAATCGTTGACCTGATCCGGGGTAATGGACGAGAGTCGGAAAAGACGGAGGTTGCGCTGATGGCTGATCGTTCGCTGAAGGGCACCGGCCTGGGAGCCAAGAGTTTCGAGGACGAGGCGGGGGTCGAGTTCGCACCACGTCAAGAGGTCGCGTACGACTGCCCGCGACAGCACCAGTTCACCCTCGTGTTCGCGGCCGAAGCCGAGATCCCGTCGCTGTGGGAGTGCCCGCGCTGCGGTGCCGAGTCCCTGCGTTCCGACGGTGAGCGTCCCGCTTTGAAGGAAGAGAAGCCGGCCCGCACCCACTGGGACATGCTGCGCGAGCGCCGATCCATCGCCGAGCTGGAGGACTTGCTCGCCGAGCGGCTGGATCTCCTGCGCTCAGGTGCGTTGGGCCCCAACTACAACGCCGGCTCCAGCACCAAGAAGACTGCTTGAGCAACGGCCGACCTGGGCTTTGATAGCTGATTGAGCTGGCGCTGACCGCAGCAGATCACGGTTGCGGCCGCCGAATGACATAACGATCGGCGCGTCCGATCTCCGGCCAGCTTTGGATGACTCGGAAAGTCTCGGGACTGAAGCCCTCTCTCCCGCGGAGAAACGCGCGATGACGACCGCGGTGCCGCTCCGCAGAGCAGATACTCCATCGCGTAGTTCTGCCAGACAAGATTTCGGCTGCGCGGGCGGTCCTCGGCTGGTCCAGCAGGAAGATGGTAGCTGACGCCCCCGAGATCGACTTCGTAGCGGCAGCCCCGGTCGATATTGCGTCGGAGCACATTCATCTGGATGAGGGTCATCGGCATGTCCGTGACCACACAGCCGTCGATGTTCGCGGTATGGCAGAAGATCGTGGATCACCCCCATGGCGGCAGCGAAGTGGACGCCCTCGTCGTAATTGCCCAAGGCGTACAGTCCACCACCGCGCAGCAGCGGCACCAAACGGGCGGCGAGTGCCGCGCCGAAGGCCACGATTAGCCCCAATACCGAATAGCATTCCTGTTCCCGCCAGCGAGGCGCATGATCAACGGGATTTGCCCTTACGGCAATTGTTCGGCCCTTGACCGGATTCCGGAGTATCTGGCCGATCGCTCCTTCGGTGACCTGTCAGGAAGGCAGGGACTCCTGCACGGCTTGTCGGCCTCGCACGATTGACCTGAGCTGCTGGGCACGGTGCTTGATGCCCCACGCCGTTGTCAGCAGTAAAGCCTCGACCACGATGGCGCGACTCATCTTGGAGTCGCCGTACTCCCGCTCGATGAAGGTGATGGGCACCTCGACGACGCGGTATCCCGCTTTCAGCGCCCGCCAGGCCAGGTCGACCTGAAAGCAGTAGCCGGCCGATGCGACGTTGTCCAGGCCAATCCCGAGGAGTGTTTGGCGGCGGAAGGCGCGAAAGCCCCCCGTGGCGTCTTTAAGCGGTATGCCCAGCGCGATACGGGTCCACAGATTGCCGCCGCGGGACAAGATCTCTCGGGACCTTGGCCAGTTGACGACCTTGCCACCCTCGACCCAGCGAGAACCCAGCACCAGGTCCGCGTTCGCGGTCGCGTCGAGCAGTGGCGGCAGTTGCTCTGGCTGGTGGGAACCGTCGGCGTCCATCTCGACGAGGATGTCGTAGTCGTTGTTGATAGCCCACTCGAAGCCGGCCAAGTACGCTGCGCCAAGACCCTCCTTTCCCAGACGGTGCATGACGTGGACCTGGTCATCGGCCGCTGCCAGGGCGTCAGCCAGCTTGCCGGTCCCATCCGGAGAGTTGTCGTCAGCGATCAAGATGTCGGCGTGCGGAACCGCCGCGCGGGTACGGGCGATGATCCTGTCGATGTTCTCCGACTCGTTGTAGGTCGGGATGATGACCAGGGTTCGCTCCCGGGCGTCGGGCCTCGGCTCGCTCACGTCAGCCCCTTTCTCTACCGGCTTGCAGTCACCGGTGCCTTGGCCGTTTCGCTGTCAGGTGAGATGTCAGGTCCATCCTGGCGCACCGCTTGCCGACGTCGCGAGCCGAGTCCCGTGGCACTGGCCACCGCCAGGACGCAACAGAGCAGTCCGGCAGCGGCCAGCAGCCCGTCGATCCACGGTGCCAGCCGGATGGCCGGCGTAATTTGTGAGCGCAGCGGCATGGCCACCACCGTTGAGGCGGCAGTGAACTCCTCGGTCCTGAAAGCGGTCCTGCCCTGGGCATCGATGAGGCCGGAGACGCTGTTGGTGGTCGCCACAGCGATCTCTCGCCGGGTTTCCATGGCCCTCGCCCGGGTGATCGCGAATTGCTGCTCGATCTGACCGGTGCCACCGTAAGTCGCGTTGTTGCTTTGGACCAGCAGAAGTTGTGCTCCTCCGGTCACGGCCGAATACACCGTCTTGTCATAGGCGAGCTCGAAACAGATGACATCACCGATTGTGATGGTGCGGTCCCCCAGAGCCACCCGCATCACACCCGGCTCGGTGCCTGAGACTGACTGCGCTCCCACCTCGCGCAAGATGGGCAACACCGGCAGCAACTGGTCTCGGAAGGGAATCCATTCTCCAAAGGGAACGAGGTTGCGCTTGTCGTAGCGGGCGGTGATTCCCCGATCGGGATCCCACCACAGCGCCGAGGTTTGACGCTCGTCCTCTCCGGGCCCGGCCATAACGGCTCCGACCAGAATGGGTCGACCCGCGATCTCGGCTGCAGCCTGGACGGTACGGAGCGTGACCTCGTCCTTTGTCGGATCGATGTCGGTCGAGTTCTCCGGCCACAGGATGAAGTCCGGCATCGCTACCTCGCCGAGCCTGGATCGTGCGACCAGATTGACGGTTTCCGACAGATGGTTGTTCGTGACCGACCGCATCCGGCCGAGCGCCTCGATCCCCCGTCCGGGCACATTGCCCTGGACGATCCCAACGTTCACCGACTCACCGGCCGTGACGGGTTGCGGCCTAAGCGAAGTGAGGCCCAGTCCGGTCATCACCAGGACCCCAGCGGCCACTACTGCGGCGACCAGTCGGCGGCCGGCTCGCGGTCGCCGGGATCCGGAGCCGACGACGACCCACGCCGGGACTTGACCGATCAAGGCGACGAGAAAGGATACGCCCGCAACGCCAATGATGGGCAGGAAGCCGGCCAGTGGGGTGTCGACCGCAGCGTAGGCGAGCCGCGTCCATCCGAAACCGCCGAACGGAATACGGGAGTAGGCGAACTCGATCATCACCCAACAACACGCGGCCGCCAGCGGCCAGGCCCGGAGCCTGGAGGTCAGATGCAGGGCCACACCGAGCAGACCGAAGAAGAGCGACTCGAAGGCGATGAGGATCAGCACGATCCAGACGCCGAGCACGTGAACCCAGCTGATCGTCACCCCCAGCATCGCGAAACCGAAGACATAGCCGAGCGCGAAGGACTGCCGGAGCGTGACAGGGGCGCTGTCATTCCAGAGGCTCAGAGCGCGCGAGCCCATGCCCTTTGCGCGGCTGAGGGCACGTGAGCCGAGGCCTCTGGACACGCTGAGGGTGGGAGGGGTGCTGTTGGACAAACTCGTGGCACGGGCGGGCTGTGCACTGGAAACCGCCAGCGTGAAGGCTGGGAGGCCTACCAAAAGCAGCGGCCAGAGTCCGTAGGGCTGCCAGCTGAGCCCGGCCGCCAGGCCCGCGATGCCAACCACCAGAAATCGAATGCCTAACCCAAGGCGTGCCGCCCGGGACACCCCGGAGGCGTCGAGATCGGGCATCGCTGACACGTGCAGAGCCTACCCAGCAGGGCTCGGAGCCACCCCGTCATGCCGTGGAAGGCCCAAGTCCTGGCTCCCATAGATCTGGCGGCCGGCGACCAGGGTTGCCACACAAGAAGGCAGCGGTGTGTCTTGATCCAGTTGCGGCAGCCCGGATAGCGTCCGGATAGTGCCGCCAAGCTCCCACACTGCCACGTCGGCGCGCCAGCCGGGAAAGAGGAGACCGCTATCGTCGACCGCGGCCGCCCGATGGCCGCCGAGCGTGGCCGCCGCGAACGCCTCCTCGACGGTCAGCCTTTCCATTGACCGCGTGTGCCGGACCGCCGCCCGTACTGTCTCCCAGGCCGCCAACGGGGTCACCGGCGAGTCGGTTCCCAGGGCCAAACCGACCCCTGCGCGATGCAGGCTGCCCAACCGATTCATGTGCGCCGCCCGCGGCTCTCCTAGCCGCTGCCCATAGAGCTCCCCCCGCCCACCCCAGAGCGCGTCGAAGGCCGGCTGCATGCTAGCGATCACCCCGTACGTTGCCAGCGTCGGGAAATCGGCTTCGGCGGCCATCTCCACGTGCTCCAGCCGATGCCGGCCTCGGCGCAACGCCACGAGCCCCAGCACGGACGCTGCCCGGCGGAAACCCTCGACCGCAGCAGCCACCGCCTCGTCCCCGATGCAGTGGAAGCCGGCCTGGACGCCGGCGCGGGTGCAGTCGATGATGTGGCCCATGATCTCCTCATCGCTGAGATAACGGGTTCCCTTCGCGCCGGGGGTAGCGGCGTCCTGATCGCGATACGGCTCGAACAAGGAGGCGGTGTGGGAGCCGATCGAGCCGTCGATACAGAGATCGCCGGCCAGCCCGGCGGCGCCGGCTGATCGGCCTTTGGCCAGGGCGTCTGTGCTGGCCAACTCGCCCCAATAACACACCAGGCCGATGCCCAGCTCATCAGCCGCTTCACGCACGCGAGTCAGGTCTTCGATGGGCCCGAGATCCGGCCCGCCCAACTCATGGACCGCACCCACCCCCAGCGACGCCGCCTGCAACATGGCGGTGCTCGCATCGGAGCGCCGTTCTGCGTCGGTGAACAACCGATCCATCCGCCCGCGCACCAAATGGTGAGCCTGGCGGCTCAGAAGGCCATCCGCGCGATAACCCTCGGCGCCCGTGATTCCGGGCAGTTGATCTTGAAGTGCGGTAGAAACCACGGCGGAGTGGACATCCACCCTGGCGAGATACACCGCCATGCCGCTGGCCGCTCGATCAAGCTCAGAGCGAGTCGGCGGGCGCGGGTCCGGCCACTTTCGTTCGTCCCAACCCTGCCCGACCACCAACCGGCGGTCGCGATGGCTGGCGGCGAATGAGCTCACCGTCTCCAGTACCTCGTCACGAGTTCGGCAGTGGTGCAGATCCATGCCGGTGAGCAACTGACCGGTCTGAATGAGGTGCAGGTGAGCGTCTACGAACGCGGGAGTCACCAATCGACCGTTCAGATCAACTTCTCGTGCTCCGGAGGCCGCTGCTCGGGCCGCTTGGTCGCTGCCGACAAAGGCAATGCGGTCATCGATCATGACCAGAGCGGTGGCAGCTTCCTGTGTCGGCGAGTAGACCTGACCGTTGCAGAGGATCGTGACGGTGGGCTCGCGCTCGGCCGCGTTAGCTTGGGCAGCCATTGATGCAGCTAAATCTGAGGACGGTCCTCGAACGGCACGGACAGGACAGTGGTCGTGTGGGTGGATACCTTGCCGTCCGATCGAATCCGGGCCAGCAACGATTCCAGCTGCGACATGTTCTCCACCTGAACCTTCAGCAGGTAGCTGGCGTCACCGGCGACCGAATAGCAGGAGATGATCTCGCTGATGTGCTGC
>DATFQP010000233.1:0-13231 GCA_035264145.1 Propionibacteriaceae bacterium | reverse complement strand
GTCCAGCTTCGCATCGTCGTTGAAGCCGAACGTCGCGTATCTCGACTTGAACTTCTGCGCGCTTTGGAAGAAGCAGACGATCTTGCCGTCCTTGGCATACGCGGGCATCCCGTACCAAAGCTTCGGCGAGAGGGCTGGCGCTCTGGTTTTGATGAGGTCATGGAGCCGCTCAGCCATGATGCGATCCGGCTCCGGCATCTCGGCGATCTTCGCGAGCACGGCGTCTTCCTCATCCACCTTTTTCCCGCGGCGCGTGGCCGCCTTCAGCTCTCGGGAGCGCTCCTTCATCGCGGCCCGTTCCTCGTCCGTCCATTCCTCGGCCGGCTTGTCGACCGCGGCGGGGCCCTTGGCGGACTTCTGGGTGTCCTTCATTGCCGGTTCCTTTCCTGCGAATCTTGATGGGAACGGCCATCATTCTAGGGAGTCGCCCTGGCGGCGGCTTCTCTGAAAGTGCTCGATCCGAGACCCAGTCGGACCGACGATGATCCTCGCGCGCCGGTCCTGATCAGCGTGACACCGTGCGCTGTGGAGACGACGCGGATGGATGGCCGAATCGTCTCCAGGAGCACCAATGCGACTGCAGGAGCATCATGGGTGCATGGCTGAGCCACACCGCGGGTCTTCGTCGGCGCGCGGCATGCCCGCCGCGCTGGACGCGGCCATGGGGGCGGCAGTGCTGGCGACCACTGCAGCCGTATCGGTCACCCGTGTGTTCGCACGGGCGGTCGGGCCCGTCGGGCGCCTGGTGATGCACCCTCCGCTCCTGCACGAACGTCTCCATCCCGCGCGAGTGGTCGACGCCTTCGCCGACCGCGGTCAACGAGCACGGATATTGGCCAATGCCGACATCAACCGGCTCATCGCGGCCACTGTCCCGCCGGTGGTCAACGAGGTGCTCGACAGCCTGGACCTCACCGAGCTCGTGCGACAGCGGGTCAACATCGACTCCCTGATCTCGACCGTGGACATCGTGGCGGTCGTCGACCGCATGGACATCGATGCGATAACACAACAGCTGGATATCGAAGGCATGCTGCGTCAGGTGGATCTCGACGCCATTGTGAGCAAGGTCGACATCGATGCAATCGTGCGACAGGTGGACATCGACGCGATCGCACGGCAGGTTGACGTTGACGCCATCGTGTCCCAGGTCGACATGGACGCGGTGGCCAAGCGCATCGACGTGGACGCCATCGCAGAAAGGATCGATATCGACGCCATCGTCAGCCGAGTCAACGCGGACGCAATTTTGCGGCGCCTCGACCTCGTGGCCATCGCCGAGGAGGTCGTGAACGGCATCGATCTGCCGGAGATCATCCGAGAGTCGACCGGCTCGATGGCTTCCGACGTTGTCCGTGACGCACGGATGCAGACCATCGAGGCCGATGTGGCGATCGCCCGCATCGTCGACCGCGTCATCCGCAGACGCCGCGCGCGGCACACGGACGCGCCAGGTGAGCCGGAATCACTCAGTCGAGCCAAGCCTGCAACATCGGCCGACATAGCGCAGGCGAATCCGCTGCCACCTCCACCGGCAGAGACGCCCAAGGAGCGGCGGCCGTGAGCACCCATGTCGACCCGATACCCCAGGAGGCCAGACCTTTTCAGGGACATCGCGCGGGACTCGTCACACGGACTGCCGCGGCAGCCATCGACCTCGGCATCGTCCTTCTCGCGTTGGGTGTGTGCTACCTGGGCGTGAGCGCCTTCCTCTTCCTGCTGGAGCCTCGAAGCTTCACCGCCCCAACACCGTCACTCGCGATCATGTGGGGGGCTGGCGGCCTGCTCCTGACCGGCTATCTCGCGGTGAGCTGGGTGGGTAGCGGTCGCACGTACGGCAACCACGTCATGGGATTGCGTGTCGTCAACCGTGATGGCCAGCGGTTGCGAGCGCTCGTCGCCTTCCTCCGTGCGGTCTGCTACGTCATCTTTCCGCTGGGATTGCTTTGGGTGCTGGTCAGTGGCTACAACCGGTCGCTGCAGGATCTTGTCCTGCGTACTTCGGTGATCCACGACTGGGACGTGCGCCCCGTTCAAGCACGTCCCGCGCCAACCCGACCCTAACCAGTGCAGCACCACCAGTTGAGGTCTCTGGCCTGAACCAAGCTAGGCCGCTCGACGGCGATAACGCGTGAACAGCGCACCATCATCGGCATACAAGCTGAGGACCAGTTCGAAGTCGGCTGCCGGCTCGATGCCAGGACCGCTGGTCGATCGAAGACCGCTGCCTCCGACTACTACGGGCGCGAGCGTCAGCGACAGCTCGTCCACCAAACCGCCCGCCAGCAGGTCACGATGGAGCCTTGGACCGCCCTCGCACAGCACTCGCCGCAGCTGGTGATCGGAGAGCCAGGCCAATGTCTCTTCAAGATCAATGAACTCATGATCTTGCTCGATGACGGAGATGTCTGCCGCACGAAAACGGTCAAGATCGCGGTCGTTCCGGGCAACGGTGACGATCAGGACCGGACCGCCGGGGCCGCTGCTTGGAGTCGCGATGCGCGGATCAAGATCAAGGGAGGCGCTCACCACGGCAAGGGTCGGGTACGGCGAGAGCCCTTCCGCGACACGGATATCCCGTTGCCAGGGTGCAAGGTCAGCGGCGCGGTAACCCTCTTTCCGCACGGTGCCAGCACCGACCAAGATCACGTCTGTCAAAGCACGCTGGAGGGCGAACAGGTGACGGTCGCTCGGCGTGCTCATCGACCCGGACCGCCCGTTGGGGCCCTGCACCGAGCCGTCAAGGGAGGAAATGAAGTTCGTCCGAACCACAGCGGCGCTCGTCTGGGGCAGCTGGTACCGGTAGAGCTCCACGAGGTGATCATCCGAGATATCGCCGGTCATCGTCGGATCAGATCTGTCGTACAACAGCCGCACAGCCCTACCCTGCCACGCGCCCACCACCCCAATTACGCCGATAGTGCAGAATCCTGCCCATGGTGCCCGGGAAAAGGGATCAGCGAGACGTTGAACCGGCCGACCCTGTGGCCACTACGCAGTCCTTGACCGAGCTGCTTCGGCTGCCTGTGGGTTCGGTCGACATCGGCATCATGGACACCAGAGCAACTCCGGGCTTCCCGGGCACGAAGGCCGACGCACTGGCTTTGACGCAGGCCCTCGCCCCTGAGCTGAGCGATCTCCAGGAGCGGCTGTTCGCCAGCGGCCGGGTGTCCGAGGAAGAGGCAAAGAAGGTCTTGGTGATTCTGCAGGGAATGGACACCTCGGGTAAGGGCGGGGTGATCCGCCACGTGATCGGGATGGTCGATCCTCAGGGTGTGAAGATCAAGGCCTTCAAGGCACCGACCGAGGACGAAAGGAAACATCCCTATCTCTGGCGGATTGAGCGGGAACTGCCGCCCCCCGGCGCCATCGGGATCTTCGATCGTTCGCACTACGAGGACGTCCTGGTCGTCCGGGTGCGCAAGCTGGTGGAGGAAGCTGTCTGGAACGCGCGATATGACGAGATCAACGCCTGGGAGAACGAGCTCCTCGATGCAGGCACGATCTTGATCAAGTGCTTCCTGCACATCTCCAGTGCGGAGCAGAAAGACCGCCTGCTGGCTCGCCTCGATGACCCGACGAAGCATTGGAAGTACAACCCGGGCGACATCGAGGAGCGCGCCCGATGGTTCGCCTACGTCGAGGCCTATCAGGCGATGCTCGAGAGGTGCAGCACGCAGCGAGCACCGTGGTTCGTCATTCCGGCCGACCGCAAGTGGTACCGAAACTGGGCTATCGCCCAGCTTCTGCTCGAGCACCTGCGGGCCCTCAAACTCGAGTGGCCAGCGGCCGACTTCGACGTGGAGACTGAGAAGAAGCGGCTCGCCGCCACCTAGCGCTTTCGGCGGCACCCACCCCTTCGTCCCAAGCGCAGGGGTGGGAATCTAGCCGACGCTCGAGAGATGCCTTACGGGTGTGAGCTCGATGTCTTCCGCGGCGACCGGTGTGTCGACATCGACCAAATCCATGGCGGCCACCACGTAGCGATGCAGGGCCACCTCCGCGATCTCCGGTTCGGCTCCCATGGGAGCGGAGACCGCAACTGCACCGTGATCGTCGGCCAGCTCGGCTTGCCGGGTGAAGAGCAGGCCCGGGGCAAGGAACCAGCTTCCCACCGCAATGTGCCGGCGTCCCTGGGCCCGGAGCGTACGGATCGCCTCCGCGGTCGTCGGACCGGAGCCGGTCGCAAACGCCGTCACGCACGGAAGCCGGTGATGAGTCGACCACTGGCGCGCACGGCGTGCCACGATCGAGTTGCTGCGCACGTCCGGGCTGCCGGCCGCGGCAAATACCAGAGCATCCAGCTCCGTGACCCGGCGAGCTCGCAACGCGTCGCGGAGTCGGCGATCGATCACTCCCAGCAATTGCGCTTCCGGCCCGATCGGTCGAGACGCCAGCACTCGGAGGTCAGGGTGGGCACCTTGGACCTGCGCAATGAGTGCCGGCACCTCGGCATGAGCCTGAAAGGCGTCGGATAGCAGGAGCGGCACGAAGACAACCTCGCTGACGCCGCGCTTGGCGAGCTGGTTGACCACTTGCAGCCCAGTCGGCGGATAGTGGTCAAGGAATGCGATGGAGATGTCCAGGTCTGAGCGGATCTCCAAGATTCCGGCGCGTATTTCGTGGCTGACCTGAGCGACCCGGGGGTCGTTGCTGCCATGGCCGAGCAGGATGAGCGAGGGAGCAGTCATGATTTCCCGATTCCAGGTTGTGCCGATGTGGACTGGAAGCTGTCGGAGCGAGCTGGCGGGGGGTTCGCGGCAAACGGCGTGGCGCCTGCCATGCCGGCACCCAGCGTCCATCCATCCGCCTCGTCGACGAGGATGAAAGCCCCTGTCGTGCGGTGCTCGCGATAGGAATCGATAGGCAGCGGAGACGCCAACGCCAGCCGTACCCGACCGATGTCGTTCAGTCGCAACGCATCGACCGGTGCCCACCCAGGCACCTCTCCAACCTCGAAATCAAGGTCAAGTGCGCCATCGATCCCTTTCACGATCGCCTTCGTGAGCGAGGTTCCGTGCTGCACCAGGACCCGAGCGCCGACATGAAGGTCACGTTCGGCAAGCCAGCAAACGGTGGCCGTCAGGTCCCGTACGGGTGCGGGCGGCGCATCCGTCGCCGCCACGATGTCACCGCGAGAGACGTCGATGTCACTGTCGAGCCGAAGCACGACGGACTGACCGGCAACCGCCAGGTCGAGCGGTCCGTCGGGAGTTTCAATAGCTTCAACGCACGCGCGGGACAGCCGGGGCAGGACGACCACTTCCTCACCGACGCTGACTCGTCCCGATTCGATCTTGCCCGCGTATCCGCGGTAGTCGCCATCGACAGCCGGTGCAGATGCGGCCCACGGCGGAAGTCGCGCAGTCTGCGGGCGCACCACGTGTTGGACCGGGAAGCGCAGCTCCGACCCGACCGCCAGGGGCGTGTCGTCCACCTGCTCCAGGTAACCGAGCACTGTCGGCCCGTCGTACCACGGTGTGCGGCCCGAGCGGACCACGACGTTGTCACCCTCGGTAGCCGACACGGGAATGCAGTGGGTGTCTCGGACACCCAAGCTCCGGGAGAGTAACGCGAAGTCGGTGGCGATCCGGTTGAACACGTCCTCGGAGTAGGCCACCAAGTCGATCTTGTTGACCACCAGGATCACGTGCGGCACCCGGAGCAGGGAAGCGACTGCCAGATGCCGACGGGTCTGTTCAACGACGCCGTTGCGGGCGTCGACGAGCAGCACGATCACGTCCGCGGTCGAGGATCCGGTTACCGTGTTGCGGGTGTATTGCACGTGCCCCGGGCAGTCGGCCAGGATGAACTTCCGGGCCGGCGTCGCGAAGTAGCGGTACGCAACGTCGATCGTGATGCCCTGTTCGCGTTCAGCGCGCAATCCGTCGGTCAGCAAGGCTAGATCTGTCCGGTCCAAGCCCCTGCGCTTGCTCACCTGCTCGACGTGGTCGAGAGTGTCTGTCAGCACCGAATTCGTGTCGAACAGCAGCCGACCGACCAGCGTTGACTTGCCGTCGTCGACCGAGCCGGCCGTGGCCAGCCGCAGGAGCGTGCGTCCAGGCTGAACCGTGTCGCGATTCGTGTACGTCGCGGTGGCCATCAGAAGTAGCCTTCCCGCTTGCGATCTTCCATGGCAGCCTCGGTGAGCCGGTCGTCGGCCCGGGTGGCGCCGCGCTCAGTGAGCCCACTGAGCGCAACCTCGGTGATCACGTCATGAACGGTGCTGGCGTTGGACAGGACAGCTGCGGTGCAGGACATGTCGCCGACCGTGCGGTAACGCACGGACCGGAACTCGACCTGCTCACCGTCGCGGACAGGAGTCACATCGGTGATCGCAATCCACATGCCGTCGCGTAGCACAACCTGCCGCTCATGCGCGTAGTAGATCGACGGCAAGCTGATCTTCTCGGACTCGATGTAATCCCAGACGTCCAGTTCCGTCCAGTTGGACAGCGGGAAGACCCGCACGTGCTCGCCAGGCAGATGCCGGCCGTTGTAGAGCGACCACAACTCGGGGCGCTGGTTACGCGGCTCCCACTGCCCGAACTCGTCGCGCATGCTGAATACGCGCTCTTTGGCCCGCGCCCGCTCCTCGTCGCGGCGGCCGCCGCCGAAGACGGCGTCGTGCTTGCCCGCGGAGATGGCGTCCAACAGCGGGACGGTCTGCAGCGGGTTCCGGGTGCCGTCTGGTCGTTCCTGCAGTCGCCCGTCATCGAGGTACTCCTGGACAGACGCGATCTTGAGCTGCGCACCGTAAAATGCCACGGCCTCGTCGCGAAACTCCAGCACCTCGGCGAAGTTGTGGCCTGTGTCGACGTGCAGCACGCCGAACGGGATGGGTGCGGGCCAGAACGCCTTGGCGGCCAGGTGCAGCATGACCACGGAATCCTTGCCACCCGAAAACAGCATCACCGGTGAGGCGAACGTGGCCGCCACCTCGCGGATGATGTGAATCGACTCAGACTCCAGGGCCTGAAGCTCGGTTAGCGGCCGCAGCAGTGCAGAGGTGCTCATGCCAGCTCCTTGTCGGCGATCGCGACCAGCAGGGCTTGGGACATCTCGACGGACATCTCCACGTCGACCTGAGCGGTGTCGAGTACCAGTTCAGCTGTGCGCGGCACCTCGTAGGGATCGTCCACGCCGGTCATCGCTGTGATCTCGCCTCGCCGCGCCCGGGCGTACAAACCCTTGACGTCCCGGGCCTCGGCGACCTCCAGCGCGGTCGACACGTAGATCTCGGCGAACGGCACACCGGCTGCGACGTGATCGCTTCGGACGGCCGATCGGGAATCCGCGTACGGAGCGATCACCGGAACCAGGACGACGACCCCGTGAGAAGCCAGAAGTCGGGCCACCCAGCCGATCCGGCGCACATTGACGTCGCGGTCGTCGCGACCGTAGCCCAGTCCAGCGGATAGATGTGGTCGGACCTCGTCGCCATCGAGCACCTGCACGCGCCGTCCCTCATCGGCCAGCCGGCGTGCCAGTGCGCGGGCAATCGTGGACTTTCCCGCTGACGGGAGTCCTGTGAACCACAGGGTCGCCCCAGTCTCGAATGTCCCCTGCGCTTCTTGGAGCGCTGAGCGATCATCTTGTCGAGTGCCGGCAGGCCGGTCCTGCACGGTTGCCTCGGGCGCGTTCATAAGTGAATCCCGCATTCAGTCTTCGCCAAGCCAGCCCACCGGCCCGACCTCGGGTCACCCGGCAGCGGACGTGCCGTGCAGGGCGAGCAGCCGATCGAGAGGTATCCGTCATCGAGGAGCGGATTGACCATGAGGGAGTTCTGTTCGATGTAGTCGGCGACGTCGGCGTCGCTCCACTTCGCGATCGGTGAAATCTTGATCAACTCTCGACGTGAATCCCAGGACACAATCGGCGTCTTGGCCCGGGCGGGGGAGTCGGCGCGGCGGACCCCGCTGGCCCATGCCGAATAGTTCGTCAGGGCGTGGTCCAGAGGCTGAGTCTTGCGCATCGCGCAGCACAGGTCGGGGTTGGTAGCGAAGAGGTCCTTGCCCCAGATGGCGTCCTGCTCGGCCGGGGTGTGCTCAGGGGTGAGGCTGATCAGGTTCACGTTGTGAACCGCGGCGACGGCGTCCCGGGTACCCAGCGTCTCCGCGAAGTGATAGCCGGTGTCAAGGAAGATCACGTCGATGCCAGGTGCCACCTGCTCGGCCAGGTGGATCATCACGGTGTCGGCCAGAGACGAGGTGACCACAAGGCGATTGCCGAATTCGGTGTATGCCCACTGCAGAATCTCGGTGGCGGACGCGTTCTCCATCTCACGGCTCGCCGCTAAAGCCAGTTGTCGTTGATCGGTTGCCGTCGTCATGGTCGCTCCTGTTCCGCATCGCGGCCGGCCACGGTAAGGCCGAGAAACGTCACGGAAAACGCCCGGAGGCAGCTACGGCATTCCCAGCCGCCATCCTCCAACGGAAACAAGGTCTCCTCGGCGCAGTACGGGCAGTACATGACCGCCTGCCGGTCAGCGTGCGACGGGCGGTCTGTCCTAGCTGAGTCGGCCGCCGAGGTTGTTGGCACGCCCTCAGAGCTTGTCGACTGGTTACTCACGCCAGCACTGCCTCGTCGGCCCGGGCGACCCACTGGGCGAATCGCTCGTCTTCGGTGCGACCGGCCAGGAACGCCCGGGCTATTCGCTCCACGTAGTCCGGCAGTTCGGCGGCGGTCACCTTGTGGCCTCGGAGCTTTCGGCCAAAGCCGGCGTCGAGGCCGAGGCCGCCACCGAGATGGACCTGGTAGCCCTCGACCTGCGTGCCGTCCGGCCCGCTCACCAGCTGACCCTTGAGCCCGATGTCGGCGACCTGGATTCGAGCACAGGAGTTGGGGCAACCGTTGAGGTGGACCGTGATAGGCGAGTCCAGCTCGCCAAGTCGTTGCTCCAACTCGTCAACCACCCGAGCGGCCTGCCGCTTCGTCTCAACGATCGCAAGCTTGCAGAACTCGATGCCGGTGCAGGCCATCACCGAGCGGCGCCAGGCGGCTGGCTTCGCCGAGAGACCGATGTGCTCGGCCTCGGCGATCAGGGACTGAACGCGATCCTTGGCGAGGTCGAGTACGAGCAACTTTTGCAGCGGCGTCGTGCGTAACCGATGGGAGCCGTGAGCTTCGGCGATGTCGGCCAGCTGGAGGAGCGCCGCGCCACCGGTACGTCCGGCCACAGCGGACAGGCCGACGAAGAACCGCCCATCCTTCTGCCGGTTCACTCCGACGTGGTCACCCGGCGTGGTGGGGATTGCCGGGGCCGGACCGTCGATCAGCTTTCGCTGCAAATACTCGGTCTCCAGGACCTCACGGAATTTCTCGATTCCCCAGTCAGCAACGAGGAACTTCAAGCGGGCGCGGGCCCTTAGCCGCCGGTAGCCGTAGTCCCGGAAGGCCCCGACCACCGCCGCCCAGACCTCCGCTACCTCATCGCTCGGCACCCAGGCGCCCACCCGCTGGGCCAGCATCGGGTTCGTCGAGAGCCCACCGCCGACCCAGAGGTCAAAACCTGGCCCGTACTCCGGGTGCTCCACACCGACAAAGGCGACGTCGTTCACTTCGGGAGCGACGTCGTGGTCCGGAACCCCGGTCAGTGCCGTCTTGAACTTACGCGGCAGATTGGCGAATTGCGGATCACCGATGTAACGCTCCGCAATATCCCGGATCGGCTGGCTCGGATCGATGATCTCGTCAGCCGCGATACCCGCCACGGGCGAACCGAGGATGACTCGAGGGCAGTCACCACAGGCTTCAGTGGTGTGCAGGCCAACCGCCTCCAGCCGCCGCCAGATTTCGGGCACGTCCTCGATCCGGATCCAGTGCAGCTGGACATTCTGCCGATCCGTGATGTCAGCGGTGTCGCGGGCAAAGTCGACGGCGATCCGGCCGATCACGCGCAGCTGCTCGGTTGTCAGCGCACCGCCATCGATCCGTATCCGGAGCATGAAGTACTCGTCGTCCAGCTCCGAAGGCTCCAGGGTCGCGGTCTTTCCGCCGTCGATTCCCGGGCGCCGTTGAGTGTAGAGCCCGTACCAGCGGAAGCGCCCCCTGAGGTCGGACGGATCGATCGACGCGAAGCCGTGTTTCGCGTAGATGTTCTCGATCCGCTCACGGACCAAGAGCGGATTGTTGTCCTTCTTGGATTGCTCGTTGGCGTTGAGCGGCTCGCGGTAACCCAGGGCCCATTGACCCTCGCCCTTCTTCCGGCGGGCGGGCGCCGCACGAGCCGGCCGAGTTGGACGGCTCACCGCCTGATTCGTGGCGTTCGAAGTGATCGTGGTCATGTGTCCTCAGTAGGGAGCGGCCGCCGCCCATGATCAGATGGGCTCTTCGCAGACGAGCGGGGCGCCGGTGGCAGGTCAGCAGGAATAGTGAGGACACATCATCGACTTGGTCCGACCAAGATCGACGAAGCGGCGCGCAGTCAGCCGCTCTCCCCGACGCCAGGTGCCGCGGGGTTCCCCCGGGGCGGCCTGATCGAGATCAAGGGCGATGCGCATAGCGACAACCCTCTGCCACAGGAAGGGGCCAATCAAATTCGTTTCTCAGTTAGTGAGAAATATGCCCGTATATTGAGACACGGCGCTCACTGCTGATGCAGGCGACGATGGTCGATGCCGGAGAGGCGCGGCCACACCGTGTCTACTGCGGCGTTGAACGCGGCACCGATCAGGGTGGCGATGGAGATTACATACAACCAGATGAGGACCGCGATCGGAGCAGCGAGCGGCCCATAGATCGAACTGCCACCGGTGGACAGGCTCAGGACCTGCCTTAGCAGCGCGCTTCCTCCAATCCACATCATCAAGGTCAGCGCGGCGCCTGGAAGTTCACCACGCCAGTGGCTGCGCACCGGGACCGAGAGGTGGTACAGCGTCGCAAGGACACAGATCGATCCGATCAACACTCCCGGCCAGTAAAGAGAGGCGACCAATTCGAACCGGTTGGGCAGGACCTTGTCGACAAGGCTTGGACCGGCAAGGACGAGCGGCAGCAACACCACGCCGGCGAGCAGGAACACCACATAGAGCGAGAAAGAAAGGGCGCGAGTACGAACGATGCCGCGCCTCCCACCGAGCCCATACATGATCGTGATGGTGTCGACCAAGACATTGAGCGCTCGCGAGCCTGACCAGAGGGCCAGGACGAACCCGATCGAGACCACTTCGAATCGGCCGCCCGACAACACGTCGTCCAGCGTCGGGGCGATCACACTGTCGACCGCGTCGGGAGTCAGAGCGCGTGCGGACAGCCGCAAGACCTCGACTCGGAAGTTGGCGATGGTCTGGACATCGAAGCGGTCCGCCACGTAACCGATGGCTCCAGCGAGGCCGAAGATGAGCGGTGGTAGCGACAGGATGGCGAAAAATGCGGCCTCGGCGGCCAGTCCGGTCACGCGATGCCGCAGGCAGGCGCCCACAGTCTGCGCTACCACCTGCCATCCGGGCCGACCGTAGCGGCGAACTCGGCCAAGCGCTACGGATCGGCGCGCCTTGGAGCCTTCGGCCTCACCGGACGCGCTCACCGATCCAGCCTAATTCCGCCTCTTGACAATGTGGCGCTGCGCGCGCCATAGTTTCCTCATTGGTTAATTAACTGATTGGTTAAGAGTAATGAACGATCCGCTCAGCATCACCTTCGCCGCACTGGCCGACCCCACCCGGCGTGCCATCTTGGAGCGCCTGGCACAAGGGGATGCGACGGTGGGGGAGCTGGCGGAACCGTTCCGGATGACCATGCCGGCCATCTCCAAGCACCTGTCTGTGCTGGAAAGGGCGGGCTTAATCACCAAGAGTCGCGATGGGCAGCGCCGGAACTGTCGCATCACGGCGACCCCGCTCAAGAACGCCACGTCCTGGCTCAACGAATATCGCCGCCATTGGGAAGCCAACTTGGAGAGCCTCGACGCCTACCTCACCCGTATTCAAGAAAAGGAGAATCGATCATGAGCAGCACCGAGTCCCAGGCCCGCAAGGCCACCGTGACCTACCCGTCCGACACCGAGCTGGTGATCAGTCGCCAGTTCGCGGCTCCCCGCAGCCTGGTGTTCGACGCCATCACCAAGCCAGAGCACGTCCGCGAGTGGTACGGCATGGAGCCCGGCATGAAAGTCTGTGACATCGACCTCCGGGTCGGCGGAAAGTGGCACTACGTGCTCGCCGGCGAACCGGGAGGCGAGGATCACTCCTTTTCGGGTGAGTATCTCGAGATCGACCCCCCGGTGCGGCTGGTGAGCACCGAGGGCTACGACAACATGCCTGGCGCGGTGTACCAGGTCACTGTCACGCTCGAGGAGGCAGAGGGCGTGACGACACTGCGCAGCCATCTGCAGTACCCGTCGAAGGAGTTCCGTGACGGACACGTCGGTTCTGGCATGGAGTACGGCATGAACATCAGCTACAACCGGCTGGAGGAGTTGCTGGCTCGGCTCTCATGAGCCGCAGTCACGAAGAGGTGACCAATCGGCCGCCGTGTTTGGTGGCCGATTGATCACCATCTTCGGTTCAGTCCCTAGCATCAGCGTCTTGTCGCTCGAGGTTGCTGGTGGCCGGACCCTCCAGGGCCGTGCCGTCGGCGGCGAAGCGTGACCCGTGCAAGGGGCAGTCCCAGGAGTGCTCGAGATCGTTCCATCGCACAATTCCGCCGAGGTGGGTGCAGACAGCAGAAACAGCGCATGTGCTGCCGCTGACGGTCGAGGTGGCGACCGGTCGTCCATGCTGGAGGCTGACTTGCCCGTCTCCCTCCCGCGGCTTGGTCTCAGCCGTCGTGCTCGGTCGCAAACCGGTCCGCAGCCATCCCTGGACGGCCGTAAATCCGACTCCGGCATTGAAACGCAGCCCCGTCAACACGCTGGCGGGCTTGCTGATCCTCGTACCGAGGGTCCGGGCCCACTCGGTCTTGTCACCGAGGGTGTTATCGGCGATCATCATGGCGGCCATGGCGGCGTTGGTCATGCCCCACTTGCCATAGCCGGTGGCGAGCTGGACGTGTCCACCGCCACGTGGGAGCTTTCCGACGAATGGCACGTGATTGTGTGACTGATAGTCCTGCGCCGACCAGATGTGCGTGACTTCCGCACCGGGGAAGTGGATCTTGGTCCAGTTGATCAGGTCGTCGACCAGATCGCTGGCTGGCTTGGGGAAGTGTCCGACCTCGTGGCCGTTGCCGCCGACCAGCAGTAGTTCCTGATCCTCATGGAGCGCCGTTCTGAGTGATCGAGTCGGTGTAT
>DATFQP010000232.1:0-3679 GCA_035264145.1 Propionibacteriaceae bacterium | reverse complement strand
ATTGCGGAGGCGGTGGGTGTCGCGGACGCGCGAATGGCGGAGTTGATGGCGGGAGTCTTTGCCGCGCGCGGCAACCAGGGCCTGGTGATGCATGGCGACGACGGACTTGACGAGATGACGACAACGACCAACTCGGCGGTGTGGGTGTACGCCGACGGTCAGGTCGCCCGTACCCGGTTCGACCCCGCCAACATCGGACTCCCTCGGGCTCAACCAGCTGATCTTGTTGGCGGTGATGCCGAGGTGAACGCCCAGGTGGTCCGCGACCTGGTGGCGGGCAAAACCGGACCAGTGCACGACATCGTGATCTTGAACGCGGCCGCCGGGCTGGTGGCCGCGGCGAAGCCACACGCCGAGAGTCTGACCGACCAGATCGCCTCTCAACTCGTCAGGGCCGAGGAGGCAATCGGCTCCGGCGCGGCGCGGGCCAAGCTGGCGGAGTGGGTGTCGGCCACCCAAGCCTTTCGTTGATCGTCGATCAGGCGACCGTCAATGAGTTCATGGCCGAGGCGGCCAGATCGGCCAGTTGCGATGGTGCATCGTCAGGAACCGAGCTGATGCCCGCCACGAGGCGGCCGTCGTCGCCGCGTACGAGCCAGACCTCCACCCGGTCGTACCGGCTGGGTAGACCCTCGGCCGAGTAGTGGACGTCCGCTCGGAACTCCATGCCGGCCCGGCCGTCTATCGCCCGATCCGCCGACCGCAGACCGGTGATCTTCGTGCGGTGTCCGCCGTAGAATTCGTGACCGAGTTCATTCAGCACGCGAATCCCCGCTCGCTCGAGGTCGGTGCCGGCCAGATCTGAACGGATCTCCGCCAGCGCGACCGTTGCCTGCCAGTCGCGGCCCCCCTCGTAGTTCCGATGCACCTCCGCGTTGGCCAGGAAGATTACGTTGAGAACTCCGCCGAGCTGTACCGGATCGGGATAGAGAACGTAAGGCTCCGGTGGGAGCATCAGGGTTGCCGAGCCGAGGGTCGCCCGTCGCGTGGTGGCGTCCAGGCCCTCCATCGCGGGCGCATCAGTCCCGCTACGAAAAGCGGGGGCGGCCCGTACCGCGGAGGTCTCCGGCTCTCGCCACACCATGAGACCGATGCCAACACCGGCGCCACCGACGAGAAGGATCCCCAAGGCGACCATCAAAGCCACCTTGGTTCCCGACCCGGCCGCCGACCCGCGGTCCGGCCAACCGAGGGGCGGGCTGGTCGTCATGCTGGCGAGCCTAATCCGATGCCGCAACACAAGGCCGCCGACGAAATCTCGGCGCGATGTAACATCCGGCGCTCCCGGAGAGCCTTCCTATAGAGGACGACCTGAAGGGAGACCACATGTCTGTCGGACGAGCGCCGGGCTCCGAATCGGCCCTGCCAAGTGGCCAGGAGGAGGTTGCGTCGCCGACCTGGGTGGATGCGGCGCCGTTCCGAGCCCATGTAGCGCACCTAATGGCCGCCGGGGCGCTGAGCATGGAGGCGGTCGCGCTGCTAGCCGGAGTTCGTACTAGGGCAGTCGCTCGCTTGATGGCCGGTCGCGACACCGGACGACCGGTCCCGCAAAGGATCAATGCCGAGCTCGCTCGCTTGCTCTTGGAGGTGCGTTGCGGCGACGTGCGAGCCCTGCGGTGCCGCGTTATCGGCGCCCAGACCGTCATTGCACGCGCCCGGCTACTGCGAAGTGTGGGCTGGTCGGAGTCGCGTCTGGCGGCAGCTCTCTGCGTCGATCGCGGTTCTCTCACCGGCTTGCTGGACGGGAGTGCGACCACATGCACTGCGCTGGTTGCTTTACGAGCGGCGGCTGCCGTGCGAACCGTCCAGGCCATCGATTCGCAGCAGCTGGGAGCAGTCGTCCGCCGCCATGTCGCGTAGACCTGGCCCAACAAGGCGCGCGTCGGACAAGCATTGCTTAGGATCGCCCGGGTGAGCGCCGTCGGGGCAATCGTGACGGCTGCGCTCTTGACCGGTCTGGTGACTGCGACGGCCGCCGGCCCAGTGCTACGCGCGCTACCTGAGCCGGCGGACGTTCCAGACAAGATCACGTACCGCTCGCTTGTCACGCCAGGATTTCTTGTGCTCTGCGGGGGACTGGCCGCGGCGGCCGCTGCCATCAGCTGGCACAGCACGCCACTTGCTGCCCAGCCGTTGTGGACGGTGCTTTCCACCGTTGGGATCTTGCTGGCCGCCATCGACGCCCGGACGACCTGGCTGCCGCTGCGGCTGACCCAGATCGCTTGGCTGCTGATGGTGTTGGGCGCCCTGGCCGCCATTGTCCTGGGCGCTGGCTGGCCGCTGCTCCTCCGCTGTGGAGTTGGTGCCGGAACGGCCGGTGCACTCTACTTCGTAGGCTGGCTGCTCACCCGCGGAGGATTCGGTTTCGGGGACGTCCGCTTTGCGCCGTTGCTGGGCGCGGCGGCTGGGGCAGACTCCTGGCGGCTTCTGCTCTGGGCGCTGTTCCTGGGCACGGCGGTGGGCGGGATTCACGGTCTGGTGCGACTCGCTCGGAGTCGCGCAGGACCATTCCCATACGCGCCCTCGATGCTGGCCGGGGCCTACCTCGCCCTGGCCGCCTCATGGCTGTACACGTAGAGCAGCGCCCGCGCGTAAGCGTCAGCGGCCGTCTGCTCTGGCTCGGTGTGATAAGCCCTCCCGGGACCGCTGACCGTGACCACGAATCCACCCCCGGAAGCGTCGAGGGAGAGGAAGTATCCAGCCAACAGCTCGCGCAGCTGATCCTCCCTGGGCAGCCACACCACGTCGTCAGACGCGACTGAGTCCAAGGCCCATTCGACCGTCCCGTTGAAGTGGAATCGTGACTCGCCCCCTCTAACGACCAACTCCACCACCATGTCGCTGACCAGAAATACCGAGTCCGCAATCTCCGGTCTGGGGATATAGAACTGGTCACCATTCGCCGGCGTCCAGGCCAGATACGGCGAAAGCTGGGTGGCGAGCTCGCGGGAGATCACGCAGCGGAAGATGTCGAACGGTCAGCGTTGAGCACGGACGAATCCGGCGCGTTCGGCAGCCTCCTCGCTGTTGAACCAGATGTCAGCCGTCGTCCGTCCGTATCCAGCGGACTCGGGCACGTGGTACTTCCTCGAGCGCTCGTTGCCCTTGATGGAATATCCCTCTGGGGGTTCGAGACCCATATAGATGCCCTCACTTTCGTGTAGAGGGCTTTCGCCGCCTAACGTAGTCTCTGTTGACGGTCCGATCGGCAATTCCGTCTCGACAGCCTCGTTGGACTGGCTTTCCATCGGCTGGCCACCCGCTTCGAGACCTTCGCTCTCGGTTGAATACACCAGCGACGCGTCGGCGTCGGTGCCGGACGTCGCCGTATCGGAGGCGAGAAGGTCGGAGTCGGCGGCAGGCGGTTCGCCCAAGTCCGCGACAGACTCGCCGGGAGAAGCAATCACCGAATCATCGGAGGTCGCACCGGATTCATCACCTGCTGGCCTGATGTCGGCGGCCGCGTCCACGCCGGCCCCGGTCTCCACGTCCGTCGGAGCAGTGCCGGCGCCCGATGTCGCATCCTCATTCGCCTGTGCATTAGCGGGCTGCGGCGGTGTGTACGGAGCGCTGGGACGGGCGGCCTGCCAGTCGGCGTCAGCCCTGCCCAGGAACTTGCGGGCCGCGACGGCAGCGACGCCGACGAGCGCTGCAAGGATGGCGAATCTTGTCAACCACC
>DATFQP010000231.1:0-14705 GCA_035264145.1 Propionibacteriaceae bacterium | reverse complement strand
GCCGGCGGATCACCTTGCACTTGTCACAGATCTTCTTGACGCTCGGCTGGACCTTCATCGAGCTTCTTTCTTGATCAGGCTCGGCATGCGCGGACAGGCCTCGCCGTGGTGGATGGTTTGCGTCTCGTACGGATGTGGATGCGACGTGGTCACTTGTGCCGGTAAACGATGCGGCCGCGAGTCAGGTCGTAGGCGGAAAGTTCGACGACGACTCGGTCCGCCGGAAGGATGCGGATGTAGTGCTGCCGCATCTTGCCACTGATAGTGGCTAGGACCTTGTGACCGTTGGCCAGCTCAACACGGAACATCGCGTTGGGCAGGGCCTCGACCACGGTACCCTCCAGCTCGAGCGCGCCTTCCTTCTTCGCCATGACCTCCCAATCTGATTGCATACCACAACGACCACCGGCAAAGGTGGCCGACAGATGATCATACGCGGTTTACTGGACTGACCCAAATCGCCCGCAGTGACCAACGGGTGGCGCCTGAGCTGCGACATCGGCTATTGGACACCGGCGGACGATACTCGTCGGCGAATCGAATGCCCGCTACCCGGGCATGGGCTCACATCACCACGAGGAAGAGCAGCGCGATCAGGACGACCGCGACGACCAGTACGGCGATCAATACCAGAGCGAACCGGCTGGCGTTACGCGTGCTGTCGAGCTCACCAGGCTGTCCACCGGCACTGGCGACGATCTCGGGGTTGGAATGGGTAGCCATCGGAGGCAGCCCTTCAACCACGGGCAGGAGCTGACCCATTCGAGTCGCGGCGAACAGCTGGTCGAGGCGGAACTGGTAATCGTCTTGCTCGAGCTTGCCATCGGTGAAGGCGGCATTGAGACGCGAGGTGAGCTGGTCTCGCTCGACGTCGGTTACCGGCGCGTCAGGCGTGCTGCGATAGGGAGAGGAGATCGGCAGGTTACTGCTCACCTATGCGAGGGTACCCGCCGCAAACCAAACGGGGGCGCGTGTCCGGCGAAGCTGCCGATCTGCAAGAGCCCCGACAACGATCAGACACGAGTTGCCCGCTCTTCCGCAGCCGCGTGCGGTGGGTCAGTCAGGGGATGCTCAGGATCGGCTAGCCCGGGAGCCGAGTTGAGCAGAACCCCCAGCCAGCGGCCACGGTCGGCATGATCGACCAGCAGCGATTTCACCAGGAGCGTGGCCGGCACGGCCAGCAGCGCACCCAGCGGTCCGAGGATCAACGCCCACACGATCAAGGAAAGAAACGTGATGGTCGACGCGATACCCACGGCGTCACCGGTGAACCGTGGCTGAATCAACATCTGGATGAGGAAGTTCACGCCGGTGTATGCGGCGATCACAGCGATCGCCGCACCCCAGCCCTGATCGAGGAGGGCTATCAAGGTAGGCGGTATCAGGCCAAGGATGAAGCCGATGTTCGGAATGTAGTTGGTGACCAGCGCCAACACGCCCCACGTCACAGCGAGTGGCACGCCAATGATCAACAACGCGACGACGTCGATGATCGCCACGATCAATCCGAAGACAGTGGTAACCACCCAGTACTTCCGTACGCTGTTCCCGAAGTCGATGAGAGCGTCGGCGATGTTCGGGCGAAGCGTGTGCAACAAGCCGAGACGCCTGCCGAAGCCGGCGCCGTCGATGGTGATGAATACCACCATGGCCACGAGTAGCAGCAGCAGCGACAAACCGCTGGTGATCCCGCTCAAGATCTGCGAGGCAACGCCTGTGAAGCTGGACAGATTGAAGCCCTCAATGGCACGTTGCAGGTCGGTGGTATCGATGCCGTAGCGGCCCAGCTGGCCCAGAGCTGAGTTGAAGAGGTTGGTGAAGTCGTCCGTGTACTCGGGCAGGACATTGACAAGCCTGGTGAGTGACCAGATGGTCGAACCTAGGACTAAGATCAACAGTCCGTAGACGCTCAGTAGAACCACAACGCTCGCCAACCAGCTGGGGACCCGGCGCCGCACGAGAATGGTGCGCAGTGGCTGCACCGTGATCACCAGGGTCAACACCAAGAAGCTGGGGCCGATGATGCTGGACACCGCCTTGATTCCGGCGGCGGTGATCACCATGGCCGCCAGCACAAATAGGCCGGATGAGGCAGTCGCCAGTGCCGATGCCGCTGTGGCGGGTCTCGGTGCGCTTGTCGCCGCCGTCCCCCGATCGAGTCGTTCAGCAGCCATGGCGTCTCTCCCTTGAGATTGGGGCCAGCCTGGAAGGGGTGTCCTCACCGGGAACATCAATATGGTCTCTCACCCAGTTAGCTGTTGGCTGCTGACGGCCACGAGGCCTACGCGTCACCCGTCATGTGGTTCCTTCGAGGGTCACCAGAAGAAGCGGCTGGGAGCAAAAGGCAGTTTGTTCAGCCTGCTGTCGCCGCCGACTCCTGCCGCATCACCATGATCGCGCTCAGCACGGTGGCCACGCCGATGAAGATCAGCAGCCATCCACCCAGAGCGACGAACGTCGCGAGCGCCGTGACCGGCCAAACCAAAATCACGATGGCCGCGACGACTGACAGCGCACCGAGAACGACGGGCCAGAGGCTCGCACCGGAGTCTCGCCGAAAGCCGTGAACGATCTGAATGATTCCGTCGATGAGCCAGCCGCAGGCGACGAGAATGACGATCCAGAGCAGCGTCAGTTCCGGGTTGCGCAGGCAGAAGATGCCAGCGAGCAAAATCAGCACGCCGAGGGTAATCGACAGGGCTCGCTGGCCACCGTCCAGTTCCGGACTGGCGATGCCGCCGACGATCCGCACGATCCCTGTGATCAGCAGTTGCAAGCCGAAGAGCACGGCCGCGACGAGCAGACTCATTTCCGGCCAGACCAACAGCAGAATCCCGAAGATGAGGGCGCTGATTCCGACAACGATGCCGAGGGTGCCGAGCCCTCGAGGAAGCTGCAGTGTCCGGTCGGCCGTAGTCGATGTCATGGTGGCTCCGCTAGCTCATCCAGGCCTTGCGCCTGCGCCCTCCGCAGGGCGCTAGGTCACGCTAGCAGCGCTGCCAGCAAGATGCAGGTGTACGGCGCGTTTCAACGATTCAGGGCCTCCGGGAGGCCGAATCGAGCGAAGAGCGACGTGTCGAAGAACGTCGCCACATGGGAGACCCCTCTGCCCCCGACGGTCAGGACCTGCAGTTGAAAGGCGGCATACGACCCGTCGGGTTGCTTCATGTACAGCGCGAATGCCGGTTGACCGTTGGCGGCCACCGGAATCAGAATTTGATCACCGGGCCGCTCGGCGGGGCAGTGTCGCGCGATGAGTCGTCCGATCGCCTCGGCGCCGCGATACCAACCGACGTACGGCGGCATCTCCCAGACCGCATCCTTGGCGAGGAGTTGGACGATCCGCGCCACGTCGTAGTTCTCGAAGGCGGCGACGTAGTCGGCAAGCAGCTCCTTGGCGCGCTCGTCGCTCATCGGCTCAGAGCCGGCCTCAGGGTCCATCTTGTGCAGCTGAGCACGGGCACGCTGCAGGCTGCTGTTGACCGCGGCGACGGACATGTCGAGCAGCTGGGCGACTTCGCTGGCTTGCCAGGCGAGCACGTCCCGCAAGATCACGACGGCCCGCTGAGCAGGAGTCAGATGCTGCAGAGCGGCAACGAAGGCCAGGCGGACGCTCTCTCGATCCACGACCTCGTCAGCCGGGTCCGCCGCCTGGCCGGCCCAGACCACAGCGTCCGGCAGGGGCTCTAGCCAGCCGATCTCGGGACGAGCGTCCAGCGAGCCGTACGGATCTGAGCTCGGTTGACCGAGTCCAGTCGGCATCGGGCGGCGCTGGCATCCGTCGAGCGCCGTCAAGCACACATTGGTGGCGATGCGATACATCCATGTCCGGATCGACGATCGGTTCTCGAAACCGTTGAAACCGCGCCAGGCGCGCAGATACGTCTCTTGGACCTGATCCTCGGCCTCCTGCACGGAGCCCAACATGCGATAGCAGTGTGCGGTCAGCTCGCCACGCAGCGGTTCCACCAACTGCGCGAAGGCATCCTCGTCGACGGCAACGGTCATGACAGCAAGCTACTAGCCGGACGCAGACAATCTGTCTCGCGAGCCACAAAAGGGCCCCACTGACCCGGGTTTCCGCTGCTTGACATGGGAAACAGCCGCTGGCGAATGTAGTAATTCATCGTCCGTTGAATTACTACCTCACCGCCTCTATCGTCATTACATGACGATGGTGCTGAGACTTGCCGATATCGACGCCTCGATGATCGATACGGTCGGCGGGAAAGCCGTCAATCTCGGCATCATGACTGCGGCCGGCCTGCCGGTTCCGCCGGGCTTCTGCGTGACGACGCACGCCTACCGGGATGCTGTGGCCGACCGGCTCGACCAACAGATCGACCAGCTGGCCGAGCCGTCGAACGCCGACTCCCTCCGTCGAGTGGCCGACCAGGCACGCTCAATAGTCCTCGCGGCACCCCTGTCCGACGAGCTTCGCCAGACGATCGTTGACCACTACCGTGCCCTCGATGAGGAAGCGCCGGTGGCTGTACGTTCCTCGGCGACCGCGGAGGATCTCGCGTACGCGAGCTTCGCGGGTCAACAGGACACCTACCTCAACGTCGTGGGCGCTGAGGCGGTGGTCGACGCTGTCCGGCGCTGCTGGGCATCGCTGTGGACGGATCGGGCAGTGAGCTACCGAAACACCCATCGCATCGATCACCGTACGGTGTCGCTTGCGGTCGTGGTCGAGAACATGATCGACGCTGTGGCTGCGGGCGTGATGTTCACCGCCAACCCGGTAACTGGGACGCGCCGCCAAACTGTGATCGACGCCAGCGCTGGGCTTGGTGAGGCGGTCGTGTCCGGAGCCGTGAACCCGGATCACTTCGTCGTGGACACCATTAATCGCACGATCGTCGAGCGGCAGGTCGGTGACAAGCGGGTGGTGGTCTTGTCCCGGCCAGGCGGCGGGACCGAGGCACACCACCGTGACGAGAGAAGCAATGAGCCATGCCTGACCGATGGTCAGGTTCTCGAGCTGGTCGACCTCGGCCAGCGAGTGACGGAGCACTACGGATCACCTCACGACACTGAGTGGGCGCTGGACGGTAAGGGGCGGTTCTGGCTGACCCAGGCCCGGCCGATCACCACCTTGTATCCGGTTCCCACCCAGAATGCCGATCCGGCCCGGATCTATATGTGTCTGACACTCGCGCAAGGGCTGATCCGGCCGATCACGCCCATGGGACTGGCCGCATTCAGGCTGATCGGTTCCTCGGTGGCGGCCGCCGTGGGTCGCCCGCCAGTCGATCGGCGCGCCGGGCCGCCGCCGATAAGCATCGTCGGGCAGCGGCTGTATGCCGACATCACGCCGGTGATCAGCGACCGGTTGGCTCGACGGCTCATCATCGGAGCGTTCGGCGCGATGGAAGCGCGGGCGGCAGCGACGTTGAAAACTCTCGCGAACGATCCTCGCTTCCCGATCCGGAGCCAATGGCCGCGAGCCGCGGTGGTGCCGGTGGCCCGAGTCGTCCTCCTTCGAGCCAAGGTGCCGCTGCGCCTTGCGGCCGCCGTGATCAACCCCGCCATCGTGCCGGCGTTGATCACCAGGGCCGAACGCCGCCTTCGGACAGCCACCACCGTTCCCGTCAATGCCTCGGCGACCGAGCGCCTCGATCATGTGGAACGACAGTTGAGCAATGACCTCTTCATCACGATGCCGACCATCTTCAGCTATGCCGCCGCCGGGCTGCTCGTGCTCCGATTGGCACGTCGGCTGCTCGGCGACCTGGCCCGGCCTGGCGATCTGCAGACGGTGCTGCGGAGCTTGCCCAACAACGTAACCACGGCGATGGATCTCCAGCTTTGGGAACTGACGGAGCGTATCCGCAATGATCACAGCTCCGCCGAAGCGTTCGCCGAACAAACCACTGCGGTCCTGACCGCTCGGTACCGGAATCGCACACTTCCACCGGTCGCTCAGCAGGGATTGACCGCCTTCCTCCGCCGCTACGGGCACCGTGCCGTGGCCGAAATCGACATCGGCATGCCACGGTGGGCCGATGATCCGAGCCACATCGTCGGCGTCGTCGCCAACTACCTCCGATTGAACGATCCCGATCTTGCCCCGGCGGCGCAGTTCCGACAGGGAGAGGCCGCCGCTCAGGCAATGCTCACCGAACTGGTGTCGCGCGCCAAGCAGCGGAGCGTCCTCAAGGCTCGCCTGATCAACTTCGGGCTGCGCCGGGCTCGGCAGCTGGTGGGCTTCCGGGAGAGTCCGAAGTATCTGCTGGTCGTAGTGCTCGGGGCGCTACGGCAGCAGCTGAGGATGATCGGCGATGAGCTGGCGAAGCACGGCGAGATCGAGACGCCTGATGACGTCTTCTTCCTCGACGTCGGCGAGGTTCGGCGGGCACTCGGCGGTGAGGTATTGCGGGACCTGGTGGCCAAGCGGCATGCGGCCTACCAGATCGAACTCCGGCGCCGGCATATTCCTCGGTTGCTGCTTTCCGACGGAACAGAGGTGGAGACACTCGGTGCAGCGGCGTCCGCGGGAGACGGAACGATGTCGGGCAGTCCAGCCTCCCCAGGCATGGTGACGGGGCCGGCGCGCGTCGTGCTCGATCCGGTCGGAGCCCATCTCGAGCCGGGCGAGATCCTGGTCGCGCCGTCGACCGACCCCGGCTGGACACCGCTGTTCCTGACCGCGGGTGGGTTGGTGATGGAGATGGGTGGTTCGAACTCCCACGGGGCGGTTGTCGCACGCGAGTACGGGATTCCGGCGGTTGTCGGGGTGCCTGAGGCGACCAATCTCATCGAGACGGGGCAGCTGGTCACTGTGGACGGGGCAGCCGGGATCGTGAGCCTGGCGGCAGCTCCGGCCTAACTGGGGCGGACGCGACGAAGGACGCTGAGGAAGTCGCCGATGCTCGCGTGCTGCTCCAGCGGGTGCCGCAGCGGTCTGTTGGAGACGACCGTGTACGTGTTGCGGCGGCCCACTCGCTGAACCTCCAGGTAGCCCTCGTGCTGAAGATCCCGCACAATCAGCTGGACGGCCCGTTCGGTGATTCCAACACTCAGCGCGACGTCCCGCATCCTGGCGTTCGGGTCGGTCGCGAGGGCAACGAGCACGTGACCGTGATTCGACAGGAACGTCCACACCGGAGGCTGGCTCATCACGGCGTAAGCTTAAGCGCAGCCAGTTTCGCGAATTTCGGGTGATGACGGCTTCGCGATTACCAAGCCACGCCGGTTACTGCGTGGCCAGCTCGTTGCTCCGTGAGTCCAGAGCGGCGAACAGCCGGGCGGAGACGTCCTCGACTGCACCCAGACCGTCGACCTCGACCAGAAGACCTCGATCACGGTAGACCTCCAACAGCGGCTCTGTCTCGCGCAGGTAGATGGCTTGCCGCCGCCGAATGGTGTCCACGGTGTCGTCTGAGCGACCTTCGACCTCCGCCCGCTTGAGCAACCGATCCACCACCTCGTCGACATCGGCCAGCAGCGAGATCACCGCATCCAGGGATTGGCCACTGCTCGCCAGGAAGTCGTCGAGAGCCTCCACCTGCTGGAGCGTGCGGGGATAGCCGTCGAGCAGGAAGCCTGATACACAGTCGCTCTCGGTGAGCCGCTCGGCGACGACCGCGTTGGTGATCTCGTCACTGACCAGGCCACCGGAGTCCACGATGGCTCGCAATTGACGGGCCAGGGGCGTGTCACTGGTCTTCATCGCGCGGAAGATGTCTCCGGTGGAGATGGCCGGTATCTCGTAGTGCGCCGCGACCCGTTGCGCCTGCGTGCCCTTGCCGGCACCCGGCGGGCCCATGATCAACAGACGCATCAGCGGAGGAACCCTTCGTAGTGACGTTGCTGGAGCTGGCTTTCGATCTGCTTGACGGTGTCCAGTCCAACGCCCACGATGATCAGGATCGAGGTGCCGCCGAAGGGGAAGTTCTGGTTCGCATTCAGAAAGATGAACGCGACTGAGGGAAGCAGGGCGATCAGGCCGAGGTAGAGCGAGCCTGGGAACGTCAGGCGGGATAGCACGAAGCCGAGATAGTCCTCTGTCGGCTTCCCGGCGCGGATCCCCGGGATGAAGCCGCCGTACTTCTTCATGTTGTCGGCAACCTCGGTGGGATTGAACGTGATGGCGACGTAGAAGTAGGCGAAGAAGACGATCAGCAGGAAGAAGCTGATCATGTAAACGGGGTGGTCACCTTTGACGAAGTTGGCTGAGATCCAGGTGGAAATCTTGCCCTCGGGTCGGAACTGTGCGTACAGGGCTGGCAGGTAGAGCAGGGAGGAGGCGAAAATGACCGGGATGACTCCAGCCTGGTTCACCTTGATGGGGATATAGGTGGTGGAGCCCCCGAACATCCGCCGGCCCACCATCCGCTTCGCGTACTGAACCGGGATGCGGCGCTGAGATTGTTCGACGAAGATGACGCCGGCCATGACGACCAGCCCGAGCGCGACGACTAGGAGGAAGACGACCCAGCCGTTCGCACCGGGGCGCGCAACCTTGATGCTCCACAGTGCCTGCGGGAAGGTGGCGGCGATCTGGGTGAAAATCATCACCGACATGCCGTTGCCGACGCCGCGCTCGGTGATCAACTCGCCGAGCCACATGATGACCCCGGTGCCGGCGGTCATGGTCAGGATCATCACCACGACGGGGAAGATGCTCTTGTCGTGCACCAGCCCGGGACAGCCGACGAAGAGCTGATCGTTCACCGCAACGGTGACGAAGGCGGTCGAGTTCAGGACCGCTAGGACGAGGGTGAGGTAGCGCGTGTACTGAGTGATCTTCGCCTGACCCGCCTGACCCTCTTTCTTGAGGGCTTCCAAACGTGGAATTACCACGGTCAGGAGCTGGAGGATGATGCTCGCGGTGATGTAGGGCATGATGCCGAGCGCGAAGATTGCCAGCTGCAGCAGCGCGCCGCCGGAAAAGAGATTGATCAGCGAATAGAGGCCCTGGTTCGCGCCCGTCGTGGCTTGTTTGACGCAGAAGTCGACCTGCGCCACGTTCACGTTCGGGGTCGGGATGATCGAGCCCAGCCGGAAGATGGCGAGGATGCCGAGGGTGAAGAGAATCTTCTTCCTCAGATCCGGAGTCCGGAATGCATTGGCGAACGCGGCGAGCACTCCTGCCCTCCCTTTCTGTCTGACAGCCTGACACGTCCCGTTACAACATGCCGTCGGGTACGAGGCGAACGCGCAGGACCGCCCGACTTTATCAAGCTTCGGGCCGAAACCCCTATCGCCGCCCGACCCGATCGAGCGTACGTCCCCTCATCAGCTCTACGGAGCCCCCCGAGTGATATCTCCCCTAGTGTGTGGCCATGAAGATTCTCGTCGGCTACATCCCGACCCCCGAGGGCCTGGCCGCGCTGCATTGGGCAACCGAACATGCGAAGCTGACTGGTGGCTCACTGGCCGTCCTCAACACGGCGAGAGACGGTGACTACTCCGATCCGGTGTTCGCGTCGGCACAGGATATCGACGCAGTCGAAGCGGATCTGGCCGAGCGTGGCATCCCCTACGAGATCCACCGCCCCACCGACGGCGCTCCGGCCGCCGAGGCCATCGTGCGAGTGGCCGGGGAGATCGACGCGGACCTGATCGTCATCGGACTACGCCGGCGATCCCCGGTCGGCAAACTGGTCACTGGCAGCTCGGCTCAGGTGATCCTGCTCGCGGCTGATTGCCCGGTGGTCGCTGTCAAGCCCAGGGGCTGATCCGAAATCCGTGATGCTGCGCACACTGTCGCCTCGGATCCGGTATCGGGGAAACTCACTCAATGGCGAACCGGATTCGGCGAAACCCACGGCCCTTGCTTTCGGTCTTGAGTAGTCGGAATCGCCCTATCTGCCGGGTAGACGCGACATGAGTGCCGCCGTCGGCTTGGACATCGAGACCCACGAGGTCGACGATCCGCACTTCGGTCAGTCCTTGGGGGATGCGGACTTCCTCGGTGCGGCTCAGCTCCGCCATGTTCGCGATCTGCTCCACCGGGACAAAGCGGACCTGAACGCGGTAGTCGGTTTGGATCGCGGCATTGCAGGCGCCCTCGACCGCCGACTTGAAGTCCGGGGGCACCTCGGCAAGGTTGAAGTCCATCCGTCCCAGGCCTGGATCCATGGAGGAACCCGTCACCTTCGCAGCGAAGTCTCGGAACACGACCGCTGACAGAACGTGCATGCCTGAGTGGGTCCGCATCAGCATGCTGCGGCGTTTGTCGTCGAGTGCTCCTTGCACGGCGCCGCCTACCGGCGGAAGCGGGTCGTCGTCGTCCGGAATCAGATAGACGTCATCGTTCTGCCGCGCACCGAGAATGCGAGTTTGGACCCCGCCCCACAACAAGACTCCGGCGTCCGGCGGTTGCCCACCGCCACCTGGATAGAACGCCGACCGGTCGAGAACGATGCCGTCCTCACGTGAGGAGTGCAGCACGGTGGCGGCCCATTCCCGTACGGTCGCGTCGGTCAACTCGATCCGATGGGTCATTCGCACACCCTAGAACGGCTCAGAGCCCGGCGGTGCTGCCTCCCGCCGCAGCGATCTTCTCCTTCGCCGACGCCGAGAACGCGTGGGCGGTCACCTGTACGGGCACCGTGATGTCACCGTTGCCCAAGATCTTGACCGGTTGACCCGCCCGGACGGCACCAGCAGCGACCAAGTCCTCGACGCCGATCGCGCCGCCCTCGGGGAACAGCTCGCCGAGCCGGGACAGGTTGACCACCTGATACTCCACGCGGAAAGGGTTCTTGAAACCGCGCAGCTTCGGCACCCGCATATGCAGCGGCATCTGACCGCCCTCGAAGTTCTCCGGCAATCTCTGCCGAGCACCCGATCCCTTGGTGCCGCGGCCGGCGGTCTTGCCCTTCGAGCCGCCCCCCCGGCCCACACGAGTCTTCGCCGTCTTGGCGCCGGGAGCGGGGCGCAGATGATGGACCTTCAATGTCATGTCAGACCTCCTCGACGTCCACCAAATGCGACACCGTCTTGATCATGCCGCGCACCTCGGGCCGATCGTCGCGCAGGGACTCATCACCGATCCGGTGCAAACCCAATGTGCGCAGCGTGTCTCGCTGATTCTGCTTGCCCCCCACGGCGCTGCGCACCTGGCGGACCTTGAGCTGTGCCATTACGAGCTCACCGCGTTCCGCGCCCGCAGGATGGCCGCCGGCGTGACGTCCTCGACTGTCTTGCCGCGCCGCTTGGCCACGGCTTCTGGTTGTTCCAAGCCCTGCAGCGCCGCCACGGTCGCATGCACCACATTGATCGCGTTCGCCGAGCCAAGGGACTTGGCCAGGACGTCGTGGACGCCGGCGCATTCCAGCACCGCGCGGGCCGACCCACCAGCGATCACACCGGTGCCGGGCGATGCGGGGCGGAGCAACACCACGCCAGCCGCCTTCTCACCTTGCACGGGATGCGGGATAGTGCCCTGGATCCGAGGTACGGCGAAAAAGTGCTTCTTGGCCTCCTCGACGCCCTTGGCGATTGCCGCTGGCACCTCCTTGGCCTTGCCGTATCCCACGCCCACAGTTCCGTCACCGTCTCCGACGACCACCAGGGCGGTGAAGCTGAACCGCCGGCCGCCCTTGACGACCTTGGCGACCCGGTTGATCGCTACCACTCGCTCGATGTAGTTGCTCTTCTCCTGCGCCTGGCCACCACGACGATCGTCACGGCCGCGACGCTCCCCACCGCTACCGCTTCCGCGGCGCTGGGTTACCGTCATCGTTTTTCCTTCCGTATCTCGTTCGTCCGTTCGAGGTGCTTGCAACCTCGAACCGATCGTCGTGTGTTCATCAATGACCTCGTCCTGTGTTCATCTAAAAACCGAGGCCGCCCTCGCGTGCCCCGTCAGCCAGCGCTGCGATCCGACCGTGGTACTTGTGCCCTGCGCGGTCGAAGACCACCCGCTCGACGCCGGCAGCCTTCGCCCGCTCAGCGACCAGGCCGCCGACCTGCTTGGCCTTCGCCGACTTGTCGCCCGCGGCTGTCCGAAGCGTGGCCTCCATACTGGAGGCCCACGCCAGCGTACGACCTGCCGTGTCGTCGACCACCTGCGCAGAGATGTGCCCGGCGGACCGGGTGACGACCAGCCGGGGACGCTCCGCCGCCCCGAAGATCTTCTTCCGGCCGCGCAACTGCCGGCGCATCCGAGACCGCGTCTTGGCCGCCGTGCCCTTGTGTGAAGACAGCGAGACCGCCATCACTTACCAGCCTTTCCAACCTTGCGCCGGACCTTCTCGCCCGCGTACCGAACACCCTTGCCTTTGTACGGCTCGGGTTTGCGAAGCTTGCGGATGTTCGCCGCAACCTCGCCCACCTGCTGCTTGTCGATCCCCAGCACCGAGAATCGCGTGGGCGCCTCGACGTTGAAGGTGATGCCTTCGGGCGCGGTGACCTTGATGGGGTGGCTGTAGCCGAGCGCGAACTCGAGCTCGGTCGGACCCTTGGCGATCACGCGGTAACCGACGCCGAGGATCTCCAGCTTCTTCTCGTACCCGTCCGTCACGCCCGTGACCATGTTGGCCACGAGTGTCCGGGTCAGACCGTGCAGCGACTTGCTCAGTCGTTCGTCGTCCGGCCGGGTGACTTCGAGCTCGCCACTTTCAGCCCGCGCCACCTTGATCGGTTCCTTGATGACGTGTTGCAAGGAACCCCTCGGCCCCTTCACCGAGACCGCTTGGCCGTCGACGGTCACCTCGACACCGGCGGGAACCGGCACGGGGAGCCTGCCAATGCGTGACATGTCCGCTACCTCTCTCGTCTCTCGCCGCTCACCACACGTAGGCGAGCACTTCGCCGCCTACGCCGGTGCTGTGCGCCTGCTTGTCGGTCAGCAAGCCCTGAGATGTGGAGATGATCGCGATACCCAGGCCACCGAGCACCTTCGGCAGAGCAGTCGACCTCGCGTACACCCGCAGCCCCGGCTTCGAGATCCGTCGGACACCCGCGATCGAGCGCTCCCGGTTCTGGCCGTACTTCAGCGTGATCGACAAGGTCTTGCCGACCTGGCCCTCCGCCGGATCGTTGACCGCATACCCCGCGATGTAGCCCTCGCTTGCCAAGATCTCCGCGATTCCCACCTTGATCTTGCTGTGTGGCATGGTCGCGGTCTCGTGGTACGCCTGGCTGGCGTTCCGCACCCGGGTCAACATGTCCGCAATCGGATCCGTCATTGTCATTGCTGCTACTTCTTCCTCAATGTGGTTTCCAGCACCCTTCGGGCCAGACCTTCACCGTCTAGATCTTGTTGGGTTTCGAGCTGCCCGGCATCCCGAAGCCGAGCGGCCTGACCGTTGGGGATGTTCTCTGCTTGGGGTGGGTCGCCGGGGCGCGGATGGGCCTGGCCCCCGGCCGAAGCTTGCGAGGCCGGGTGGTTGCCCCAAGCCCCACCTCGAGCAGAGAACATCGCCGACACCGCCTACCAGCTCGACTTCGTGATGCCCGGCAGCTCGCCCTTGTGTGCCATGTCGCGTACACAGATCCGGCACAGCCCGAACTTGCGGTAGACCGCCTTGGGCCGGCCGCACCGTTGGCACCGGGTGTACGCCCGCACGGCGAACTTCGGCTTGCGTGCCTGCTTCACTCGTAGCGCTGTCTTGGCCATATATGCGCCCTTTCTCAGTTCGTCCGGAACGGGAACCCGAGCTGCCTCAGCAGCGCACGTCCCTGCTCGTCGTTGGTCGCGCTGGTCACGAAGGTGATGTCCATCCCTCGCACCCGATCGATCCGGTCCTGGTTGATCTCGTGGAACATGACCTGCTCGTTCAGACCGAAGGTGTAGTTGCCCAGGCCGTCGAATTGTTTCGGTGAGAGCCCGCGAAAGTCACGGATTCGAGGCAGCGCCAAGGTGAGTAGCCGGTCAGCGAACTCCCACATCCGATCACCCCGCAGTGTTACATGGGCCCCGATCGGCATGCCCTCGCGCAACTTGAACTGGGCGATCGACTTGCGGGCCCGGGTGACGACCGGCTTCTGGCCCGTGATGGTGGCCAGATCGCGAACGGCACCGTCGATCAGCTTCGAGTCCCGAGCGGCTTCACCGATGCCCATGTTGACCACGATCTTCACCAGGTTCGGAATCTGCATGACGTTGCCGATGGAGAATTCCTGCTGCAACGCCTTGGCGATCTCGTCGCGGTAGCGCTGCTTGAGTCTGGGCAGGCTCCGCGTCTCGACGGTCGCAGTACTCATCAGATCTCCTCTCCGGTTGCCCGGGCGATGCGCACGCTGCGGCTCGAGGTGTACTCCGAGCCATCGGGCCGGCGCTTGATCACCTGGGTGCGGGTGTAGCCCACCCTCGTCACAACCTCGTCGCCCTTGTCGTTCTTCACCACGAGCTGGACGTTGGATGCGTGAATCGGGGCCTCGGAAGACACAATCCCGCCCTTGGTCGTCTGCCTCGACTGGGGTTGGGCGGAGGTGTCACGTAGGTGGCGCTTGACGATATTCACCCCGGCCACAGTGACGCGGTTACGATCGGGGTAGACCGCTATCACCTCGCCGACCAGGCCCTTGTCCTTGCCGGAGATCACCTGAACGCGATCCCCCTTGCGCACCTGGAGCTTGCCGTTGTGTGCGGTCGCTTTCTTTGTTGCCATGTCCTAGATCACCTCTGGTGCGAGCGAGATGATGCGCATGAAGCGCTTCTCGCGGAGTTCGCGGCCGACCGGACCGAAGATGCGGGTGCCTCGCGGCTCGCCGTCGCTCTTCAAGATCACCGCGGCATTCTCGTC
>DATFQP010000230.1:0-5048 GCA_035264145.1 Propionibacteriaceae bacterium | reverse complement strand
GCACCCAATGGGCACCGTACGTCCCCCGCTGGTCCCGATCTCACCGTCCTTCGATGCCGTCGCGGCGGCCGAGTTGGCGCTGTCAGGCCCCGGCGAGTTGGTCGCTGAGGACAGTCTGTAGCGATGAAAGTGCTGGTCACCGACGCCGAATACACCTCGCTCGATATCGAGGCCGATGTCCTGACCGCCGCAGGACATCAATTGGTGACCGCCTCATGCAGGACGCCGGCGGATGTTATCGAGGCAGCGACCGGTGCAGACGCGTTGCTCGTGCAGTACGCACCGATCACCGCCGAAGTGCTCCAGGCGTTACCGCAGCTGCGACTGGTGAGCCGGTACGGCGTCGGGGTCGACGTCGTGGACACCATCGCCGCATCGGAACGCGGGGTGTGGGTGTGCAATGTGCCGGACTACGGGACACTGGAAGTCGCTCTCCACGCCGTCGCCATGCTGCTGGCACTGATCCGCAATCTCGCCAGGCATGACCGCGAGGTACGCGCCGGGCGCTGGGACTACCAGCTCGCTGGACCGCTGCGCCGGCCAAGCTCCTTGACTCTCGGCGTCGTCGGACTGGGCCGCATCGGACGCATGACGGCCGAGCGGGCTGGGCCGTGGTTCGGCGCGGTAGTCGGCTACGACCCGTACCTGCCGGACGACGCCTGGCCCAACGACCTGGAACGGCTCGATGTGCCCGATCTATTCGCGCGCAGCGCGGCGGTGACGCTCCACCTGCCGTTGACCGAAACGACCCGCGACTTTGTGGGGAAAGACTTGCTCGGGAGGATGCCTCCCGGGTCGTATCTGGTGAATACGGCGCGCGGCGGCCTTGTCGATCTCGACGCGGTTCTCGATGCTCTGGAGGATGGCCACCTTGCCGGGGTCGCTCTGGATGTGTTGCCGCAGGAACCGCCGCCGAATGGTCATCCGCTGCTGACTCACCCTCGCGCGCTGATCACTCCGCACGTTGCCTGGTACTCCACCGACGCCGAGATCGAACTGCGGCGCAAAGCCGCGCAGAACATCGTCGACTGGGCGCGCACCGGACGGCCCACGTACGCCGTCGTCGAGGGTTGCTGACCAGATGAAGATTACGAGATTGACGACGTTTGCCGTGCCGCCTCGCTGGCTGTTCCTCAAGATCGAAACCGACGAAGGCATCACGGGCTGGGGCGAGCCGGTCGTGGAAGGCCGGGCGGCGACCGTGGCGACCTGCGTGGACGAGCTTTCCGACTATCTCCTCGGCCACGACCCATCCAATATCGAGGACCTGTGGCAGGTGATGTACCGCGGGGGCTTCTACCGCGGCGGACCGATCTTGATGAGCGCAATCGCCGGCATCGACCAGGCGCTCTGGGACATCAAGGGCAAGTCCTGTGGCATGTCCGTGGCCCAGCTGATGGGCGGCCTGGTCCGCGATCGGATTCAGGTCTACTCCTGGATCGGCGGGGACCGGCCGGCCGACACGGTAGCCGCCGCGCTCGCCGCGGCCGATCGCGGGTTCACCGCGATCAAGATGAACGGCACCGAAGAGCTCCAGATGGTCGACACTTGGGCTCGGGTCCAGGCGGCACTCGACCGGGTGGCGGCTGTCCGGGACGCGGTGCCTGACCTGGGGATCGCGGTCGATTTCCATGGCCGGGTGCACAAGCCGATGGCCAAGGTGCTGCTGAAGGAGCTGGAGCCGTACCGGTTGATGTTCATCGAGGAGCCGGTGCTGTCGGAGAACGCCGACACTTTCCTCGGTCCGATGATCAAGACATCCACGCCCATCGCGCTCGGTGAACGGCTTTTCTCGCGATGGGATTTCAAGTCACTCTTGGCCAGTGGAGCCGTCGACATCATCCAACCTGACCCATCTCACTCCGGCGGGATCAGCGAGACCCGCAAGATCGCCACCATGGCAGAGGCGTACGACGTCGCGGTGGCGTTGCACTGCCCGCTCGGCCCCATCGCCCTCGCCACCTGCTTGCAGATCGACGCCTGCACCTATAACGCCTTCATCCAGGAACAGAGCCTCGGTATTCATTACAACGTCGACAACGACCTGCTGGACTACCTCACCGATCCTTCGGTATTCACGTACGCGGATGGCTTCGTCACCATCCCCAGCAGCCCTGGCTTGGGTATCGAGGTCAACGAGGACTACGTCAAGGACCGGGCCCGACAGAGCCATCGCTGGCGGAACCCCATCTGGCGTCATCAGGACGGATCCTTGGCTGAATGGTGACTGCCGCACGGATAGGGCCCCGCTTCAGCCTTGTCGCATGAGGACTCTTGTTATCGTGCTCCGTCTCACGGCTGGCCAAGGGCGTCACGGGCAGCCTGGTCTCGTCGAGGAAATGGTGCGCCGAGTTGTAGCGGCAATGGGTGCATCGCGACCTGGCCTTTGGCAGATCGAGCGAACATGGAGCGAATGCAGTTGATCTTGAACCCATCGTCCGGCAACGGCACACCCGTTCGGCCCACCGGTACTGAGCCGTTCGCTGAGCGCCTGGGGGCACAGTGGACGCCATGGACATGTCTGACCTGCTGAGTCTGGTGCTCGTGCTGCTCGGCGTCCTCGCGCTGACGGGGTGGCCGTCATCGGGTTCGTGATGTGGCGCTACAGCATCCCCCCGCGTGGGCTGATCGCGATGATCGGGGCTCTGGTCTACCTGGCGAGCCCGGTCGACGTGTTGCCTGAAGTGATGCTTGGACCGTTCGGACTCCTCGACGATGCCGGCGCAGCCACCGCCGCTGCGCTCTTCGTCTACAAGCTTGTGACGGTCAGGAGGCGACTCGAGGATGCGGGCGTGAAGGGCCGGCGGAGGCCAGATCTGCTGGAGTGACTATCTCAACGTGCCCCCGCCCGTCCAAACAGCGAGAGCACGATTCGTGCTCGGCTTGCGGGCGGACCAGCGCCGGACCAACCGATAAGAATCGGCGGCGGGGAAGGTCCACCCCAGCCAGGACACAACGAGAGGATGGTGAGATGGCATCGGTCAGCTGAGTGTGCACCTTCCGGTGGCTGGGCCAGGTGCATCACCGGAGATCATTGGGCACGGAGCAGGTATCGGACGGCTTCTGCTCACGCACCTTGAGACGTGGACACATCGGCACGGTTACCAGCAGTTGTGGGTTGCGACAGGAGGGGCGGCGGCGGTCGGCTTCTACCAGCGATGCGGGTGGCGGATCTATGAGACGGTGGACCGCGACTTCGAGCCGGCGAAAGTCCTCACCAAAGAGCCACGAGCCGAGCCGATGTAGTTCATCGCCATGCCGGTTCAGGATGGTCCTGTGAGCGCTACCGTCTCCAACGGGCTGACTGCTCCTCCCAGGTCGGCGGCCTACCGGGCAACGGCCGGCGGTCAGGGGATCGTAAACCGTCGATGATCACAGCCAGCTGACGTTGCCGTACTTCGGCGGTGCGCTCCTCGTCGCCGATCGACGTTGTCGCGATCATCTCGAGCAGGAAGGCCACATCGAGGTTGGTGACGTCGGGCCGGACGGCACCGGCCCGCTGCGCACGGTCGAGGAGATCGTCCCCGAGTTCACGCATGCGTTCCGCGTTGGCAATGTGCCGCTCAGTCGGCGTGAACGTGCCGGCCAGATGCACGGTCAGGGAGTGGGTGTCAGCATCGACGATGCGCCGCAGGAAGCCGAAATAGGCTTCCCCGGGGTCTTCGTCGCTGGCCAGCGCACGCTCGACCTCGGTGAGGTAGGTCTGCTGACCTAGTTCACACAGCGTCGCCAGCAGGTTCTCCTTGCTGCCGTACCGGCTGTAGAGCGCACCGATGCCGACCCCGGCGCGCTTGGCGACCTCCGAGATGGGGGCCTTGCGGTCGAAGATGAACACTGAGCGCGCAGCCGCCAGGATCGATGCATCGTTGCGTTCGGCCTCGGCAACTCTTCCCCGACGTACGAGGTGCGTCCGCTTGGTCATGAGTTGAAGTCTATGTCCTTGAACAGAACGATCGGTTCTGTTAATGTACCTGAACAGAATCTTCAATTCAGTTGGTGGAGGGAGTGCAAATGTCAGCGCAGCGCTTTGAGCCATTCCGCATCGACATCCCACAGACCGAGGTGGACGATCTCAGAGAGCGGCTGGTGCGGACCCGATGGGCCAACGAACTGCCGCCGAGCGAACTCGAACGCCTCCCAACCAGGGGACCGGTCCAGCCGGGATATCAGCTTGGCGTGCCGTTGTCGTACGTCAAGCCGCTGGTGCAGCGGTGGCGGGAGGAGTACGACTGGCGAGTTTGGGAGGCCAAACTCAACGAGCAGCCGCAATTCCTGACCAACATCGACGGCCAGAACATCCACTTCTACCACGTGCGATCCGAGCGCGACGATGCCTTTCCCCTACTGCTGTTGCACGGCTGGCCGAATACCTCGTTCGAGTACTTCCACTTGATCGGCACCCTCACCGATCCGGCGGCCCACGGCGCGGACGCCGCTGATGCCTTTCACGTGGTGATTCCGACCCAGCCCGGATTCGGGTTCTCCGGGCACACGACCAGGCTCGGGTGGAACGCCGGAAGGGTTGCGGTGGCGTACGCGGAGCTCATGAACCGACTCGGCTACGAGCGCTACGGCGTACACGGCAACGACTCAGGAGCCATCATCTCCCCGGTACTGGCCAAAATTGACCGTGACCGCGCAGTCGCCGCGCACGTGAATCAGATCTTCTCCTTCCCGCGCGGTGAGGCAGGTGAGTTCGACGATCTGAGCGCCGAGGACCTGCAGTACCTCCAGTTCCTTCAGGGTTTCGTGGACTTTGCGATCCACGACTACTCGCAGATGCGGCAGCCCCAGACCCTGGCGCACGCGCTGTCGGACTCTCCCGCCGGCCAGCTGGCCTGGAATGGACAACTGCTGGGCAACGTGATGAGCCCGGACGAACTGTTGACCGCGGTTTCCATCTACTGGTTCACCAACACGTCCGGCTCGTCGGCGCGGAGTTACGCGGAGAACCGCAACTACGCCGATGCCGAACCCTCCGACGTGCCGATCGGCCTAGCCAGTTTCGCCAACGACTTCCGCCCGATTCGCAAGTTCACCGAACGAGA
>DATFQP010000229.1:0-2019 GCA_035264145.1 Propionibacteriaceae bacterium | reverse complement strand
CCTGCAGTCCGCCAGCCAAGGTCACGAGCCCAGCGATATCACCTACGACGAGCAGTTCTACCCGGCCCGCCCGGCGCGGCTGCGGCCGCGCGCGCGGCTGCGGACGTTCTTCCCGTGGCGGCCACGCACCGAGCGGTCCGGCAAGCCCACCGGCGACAACCAGGCGTACGTTGAGTGGTTGGTGGAGCAGTCCATGCTGTCGGACGCGACCACCTTCGCCAAGCAGTTCTCCGGCCGGGGCAGCATGTGGCAGAACCCGTTTGCCAATCCCGATCCACGCGCCGCGATCGAGAAGGCCTCGGTCTGGTTCACCGCCTATCCCATCTCGATGATCACCAAGCCGGGAGCTTCCTTCCTCGGCACCCTCGGTGATCCACAACTGTGGGAGGCCTTCGCCGCGATCGGCATCGATGCGGTGCACACCGGTCCGGTCAAGAAGGCCGGTGGACTCGACGGCTGGGACCCGACGCCCAGCGTCGACGGCCACTTCGACCGGATAAGCACGCACATCGATGAGGCTTTCGGTACCGAGGACGAGTTCCGTGCCATGTGCGAAGTGGCCTCGGCCCACGGCGGGACGGTGATCGACGACATCGTGCCCGGGCACACCGGCAAGGGCGCCGACTTCCGGCTGGCGGAGATGAAGTACGGGGACTATCCCGGCATCTACCACATGGTGGAGATTCCCGAGGACGATTGGCACCTGCTGCCCGAGGTGCCGCGTGGACGAGACTCGATCAACCTCGACTACGAAACCGAAGACCTGCTGTCTAAGGCCGGCTACATCGTCGGCAAGCTGCAGCGAGTGATCTTCGCCGGCCCCGGCATCAAGGACACCAACTGGAGCGCCACGGCACCGGTCGTCGGTCTTGATCACCATGTACGCCGCTGGGTCTACCTGCACTACTTCAAGGAAGGACAGCCGTCGATCAACTGGCTGGATCCCACGTTGGCCGGCATGCGGTTAGTGATGGGGGACGCGCTCCACTCATTGGGCGACCTGGGCAGTGGGGCGCTGCGGCTCGACGCGAACGGCTTCCTTGGGGTGGAAAAGAGCGCCGAAGGAACGCCGGCCTGGTCAGAGGGACATCCGCTGTCGGAGGCCGCGAACCAGCTGATCGCCAGCATGGTCCGCAAGGTCGGTGGCTTCACCTTCCAGGAGCTCAACCTCACCATCGATGACATCAAGAACACTTCGGAGCGCGGCGCCGACCTGTCGTACGACTTCGTCAACCGCCCCGCCTACCACCACGCGATGGCAACCGCCGACACAGAGTTCCTTCGCTTGACCCTGCACTTGGCGCAGCAAGCCGGGGTCGAGGCGGCCTCCCTGGTTCACGCCCTGCAAAACCATGACGAGATGACGTACGAGCTGGTCCATTTCGCGACACTGCACGCGGCTGACGTCTTTGATTTCCGCGGCGAGCACCTCACCGGTGCTCAGCTCGCCGAGACCATCCGGGGTGATCTGATCGAGAATCTCACCGGCGACGCCGGCCTGTACAACGCCACTTTCACCACCAACGGCATTGCTTCCACGACTGCCACCATCATTGCTGCGTCCGTCGGATACACCTCGATTACCAAGCTCACCGCCGCCCAGGTCGAATCGATCAAGCAAGCACACTTGTTGCTGGTGATGTTCAACGCCCTGCAGCCCGGTGCCTTCGCGCTGTCCGGCTGGGATCTCGTGGGCGCTCTGACCCTTGATCGCAAACAAGTCGCCGCGTTACTACGGGACGGCGACACGCGCTGGATCCATCGCTCGGCGTACGACCTCATGAGCTACCGTCCCGATGCGCGGGAGTCACTGTCGAAGATGCCTCGCGGCACCTCCCTGTATGGCTCGTTGCCCGAGCAGTTGACCGACGCTCGCTCGTTCGCCTCGCGGTTAGCCGAGATCCTGGCGATCCGGAAGCGCTATGGCATTGCAACGGCGGTTCAGCTCGATATACCGCCCGTTTCCCACAAGGCCATGCTGGTGATGGTTCACCAGTTGAATGACGCGGAGCAGCTGAC
>DATFQP010000228.1:0-2725 GCA_035264145.1 Propionibacteriaceae bacterium | reverse complement strand
GAGTCGATCGTTGCCATCGGCGTGGGAGTCGCGGAGCGCCCGATCTCGGTGCCGATCATCCTCGCCTCGATCTTGGGTCTGCTGCTCGCCTCGGCGATGTGGTGGGCCTACTTCGACGTGAGCGCCCTGCAGGGGGAGCATGCCCTCAGCTCCGAACCGATCGAAACTCGCCCCCGGCTGGGCCGCAATGCATACTCCTTTGCCCACCTGCCACTGGTGATCGGCGTCGTCCTGACCGCCTTGGGGGTGAAGAAAGTCCTGGAGTACGTCTCCGATACCACCGACCACACGTTGGCGGACCCGCTCAAAAGCGTCGTTCTGGGCGCCCTGGTCGGCGGGGTGGCGCTCTATCTGCTGGCACACGTGCTCTTCAAGTGGCTAACCGTGCGCCATCATCTCTCGGTGATCCGGCTTGCTGGCGCCGGGGCCATCCTGCTGGCCGCACCACTCATCGCTTCGGTGCCGGCCCTCGGACAGCTGGGATTCGTTGCGGGTCTGCTAACCCTGATCCTCGTGGTCGAGTCCATGATCTGGGCGGAGTCTCGACATCAGATCCGGGCCGAGCTGGCGCGTCATTAGCTGAACGCGCTCTCTCCGGTCAGCGCCTCACCAATGATCAGTTGATGTACCTCCGACGTGCCTTCATAGGTCAGCACGGACTCCAGGTTGTTGGCGTGCCGCAGGATCGGATACTCCAGCGTGATGCCGCTCGCGCCGAGGATCGTCCGGCACTCCCGCGCGATGGCGAGCGCCTCCCGAACGTTGTTGAGCTTCCCGAGGCTGACCTGGCGTGGCTGCAGCCGATGGTCGTCCTTCAGCCGCCCGAGATGGAGGGCGAGCAGATAGCCCTTCTGAAGTTCCAGCGCCATGTCGGCCAGTTTCGCCTGTGTCAGCTGGAAGGAGGCCAGCGGCCGATCGAAGACCTCTCGGGTCCCCGCGTAGTCCAAGGCGGCCTCGAGACAGTCGCGGGCGGCGCCGAGTGCGCCGAAGACGATCCCGAATCGCGCCTCGTTGAGGCACGACAGCGGACCGCGCAGGCCAACGGCGTCGGGCAGTACCGCCTCGGCCGGCAGCCGCACACCTTCCAGGACCAGCTCCGAGGTGATCGATGCGCGCAGTGACAACTTCCTGGTGATCTTGGACGCCGAGAAGCCTGGCGTGTCCGTGGGCACGACGAAGCCGCGGATGCCGTCATCAGTCTGGGCCCAGACGATCGCTACGTCGGCCACTGATCCGTTGGTGATCCACATCTTCGTGCCGTTGATCACCCATTCATCGCCGTCGCGCTTCGCGCGGGTCAGCATGCCCGCCGGGTTGGAGCCGAAGTCCGCCTCGGTGAGGCCGAAACAGCCGATCACCTCACCGGTGGCCATTCGTGGCAGCCAGGTGTTCTTCTGGTCTTCGGTGCCGAACCTCCAGATCGCGAACATGGCCAGCGATCCCTGCACCGAGACCATGCTGCGCACGCCGGAATCGCCGGCTTCCAGCTCCATGCAGGCCAGCCCGTACGACACCGCATTCGTTCCGGCACAGCCGTAACCCTCCAGGTGCATGCCCAGCAGTCCGAGCGATCCGGCTTCCTTCATGAGGCCGAGATCGACCTCGGCACGCTCGTACCAGTCCCCGATCGAGGGTTTCACCCGCCGGTCGACGAAGTCCCGCACCTCCGCTTGGATGTCGCGCTCGTCGACCGTCAGCAGATGATCAATGTCGAGCAGTTCGAGCGGGCGGGTCATGGGGTCTCCGTTGCGTACAAGTGCAGCGCTGCTTTCTCTATCTCATCTTCGCCGAGCAGGACATGGTCGGCTGCCCGACCGAGCGGCACGAAGCTGTCGCGGCTGGCCACGCGGGCGATCTGGCCGGAGAATCCACCCTCGACCAGCGCGCTGATCACGCCTTCGCCGACGCCGCCAGTGCGACGCGTTTCATCCACCACCAGCACCCTGCCGGTGGCTCGGGCTGCGGCGAGCAGGTCGTCGATGGGCAGTGGGGCAAGCCAGCGGAGGTCCAGCACGTCCACGGCGATGCCAGCCTGATCCAGTCGATGCGCCACGCGCAGGCTCATCGGCACGCCGTTGCCGAAGGTCACCATGGTCAGCCCCGCGCTGCCCGCTGAGCGCTCGGGGGCGGGGTCGGCCTGCGCCGAGGCACCGGAGTCTCCGCTAGCGCGGTAAAGCCGCGCGCTGCCGATGGCCACCGATCCGCCACGATCGGTCGCGAGCCAGCCACCGTCTCCGCCCGAATGAAGATCCCGACGGTGATACAGCGCGATCGGTTCGAGAAAGACCGCGATGCTGGAGTCGATGCTCGCGGCCGCCACGCAGGTGCGGAGCATGCCGGCCGCGTCATCCGCGCGAGCCGGACAAGCGACGACGACTCCCGGAATGTCACGAAGGACCCCGAGGGCGTTGTCGTTGTGGAAGTGGCCGCCGAAACCCTTCTGATAGGCCAGGCCGGCGATGCGCACCACCATCGGATTGGAAAAGCGCCCGGTGGAGAAGAACGACAGCGTCGCCGCCTCACCGCGAAGTTGATCTTCCGCGTTGTGCAGGTAGGCCAGGTACTGGATCTCCGGGATCGGGATCAGGCCGGCCAGTCCGGCTCCCAAGCCAAGTCCCAGGATTGACTGCTCATCCAGCAGGGTGTCGAAGACCCGTGCCGCTCCGAAAGTTCGGGCCAAGCCGCGGGTCACTCCGTAAACGCCGCCTTTGACGCCCACGTCCTC
>DATFQP010000227.1:0-2500 GCA_035264145.1 Propionibacteriaceae bacterium | reverse complement strand
GAAGACTCATCGTGCCCATCCCTGTACGCTGCCGCCACTTCGACCATGTTCGGGGCCACGCGCACGCCGGTCCCCTCGTGGCCGATCGTCATCCTCCTCGTATGGCACATGGTGACGAGCCGCCTTTCCGCCACCGAACACCCCGCCGAGGCCGAACACGCCGCCAGGACCGAACACCCCATGGGGGCCGAAGGGACCGCCAGGCCCGAAGAACGCACCAGCGGGAGGAGGCGACGGCGGTTGGGGCGGCTCGGGCCACGTCGTGCCGGCTCGTCGATCGGTTAACGCGTCCATCACCGCTCGGACCAGCCAGGCGTTCGTGGAGATGCCGTCCTTCGTGGCCTGCTCATCCACCCGGGCCTTGACCGACGCGGGTAACCGGAGACTGATCCTGGAGAGCGGCTCGTCCTCATCGGGCTCGCCCAGATCGGCCGGGACGTCCTCACCCGACCCCCCGCCAGGAAGCAGCAAGGCCGGTTCGCTGCTGGGCGACGACACGGTCACGACGAATTCCGGATCGTCGCCGCTCATCCTCAGCTCCACCGAGGACGGTGCCAGCTCTGCACTGATCACTCCGGCGGCATCGGACAGCGCTGAAATCAGGGCGAGGCGCGTGGCTGACTCCACGGCGGTGCCCAGCTTGTACGCAACCTGCTGAGTGTTCTCATCAGCCAGGGCGGCCGCGTTCTGCACACCGGTGCGAACGCCTTCGAGATAGGGGGAAAGGTTCATGACGCCACTCTGACAGCATCGTGGCGTCAAAACAAGTCACGCGCGACGTCAACTTGGCGCCGAGCGCCTCACAGACTCCAGCATGAGCTGGGCCACGTCGAGAACCTCCATGCTTTCCGGAGCGCTCCCATCGGCTTGTTGGGCGGTGAGGCCGTCGCTGAGCATCACGCGGCAGAAGGGGCAACCAGTCGCGATGGCTGCGTGGTCACCGCTTGTACTGCTCCAGGAGACGGCCTGCACGGCCTCGGTTGTACGGTCGGCGTTGATCCGTGTACCGATCGACTCCTCCATCCACATGCGCGCGCCGCCAGCACCGCAGCAGAACGAGCGATCCCGGTTGCGAGGCATCTCGGCGACCGTGGCGCCCGGGAGGGAAGCCAATAGTTCTCGCGGCGGGTCGTAGATCTCGTTGTGCCGCCCTAAATAACACGGGTCGTGGTAGGTGATCGTGCGCTCCGCCGATCCCGGTGTCGGCGGCACGGGCCGCAACCGACCCTCGCGGACCAGCCGGTTCAGCAGTTGGGTGTGGTGCACGACCTCGAGCTGGACGCCAATCTGCGGATACTCGTTCTTCAGCGTGTTCAGGCAGTGGGCGCACGTGGTGACCAGCTTGGTCGCCTTGGTGTCCCTGAGCGTTTCAGCGTTCTCCATCGCCAGCTGCTGAAAGATGAATTCGTTGCCGGCGCGCCGGGCAGGGTCGCCAGTACAGGTCTCCCCGTTGCCAAGCACCGCGTACGAAACCCCTGCCGTGTGCAGTAGCTCCGCGACTGCCTGCGTCGTCTTCTTGGCGCGGTCCTCGAATGCGCCCGCGCAGCCGACCCAGAAGAGGTACTCCACCTCGGTCAGATCCTCCACATCATCACCGACCACGGGCACGTCGAAGGCCAGGCCGTTCGCCCAGTCCATGCGGCCGCGGGGGCTCATGTTCCACGGGTTGCCCTTGGTCTCCAGACCCTTGAAGAGGCCGTTGAGCTCACGGGGGAACTCCGATTCCATCTGCACGGAGAATCGGCGGAGATCAATGATGTGATCGACGTGCTCGATATCGACCGGGCACTGCTGGACGCAGGCGCCGCAGGTGGTGCAGGACCACAGCACATCAGGGTCGATCACGCCGGCCTGCCCCTCGATGATCTTGATCGGGCCGACCAGCGGACGCTGGGCCTCTTCCTGGACAGCTGGTGGCAGGGAAGCCCGGGCAGTCTCCGCGGCCTGGAGGTACGGCGCCTTCGCGTATGCGTGCTCCCGCAACTGCATGATGACCAACTTCGGCGACAGCGGCTTGTCGGTGTGCCAAGCGGGGCATTGCGACTGACAACGTCCGCATTCCGTGCACGAGGTGAAGTCCAGCAGGCCTTTCCAGGTGAAGTCCTCGATCTTGCCCACGCCTAGGGCGGCGTCCTCATCAAGGTTTTCGATGTCGGCGAAGTCCACCGGATTCCCGTCGACCATCATCGGCGGAACCGCACCCAGCGCCGGACGTCCGGACGACTCGCGCTTGAACCAGATGTTCGGCCAGACGGTGAACCGGTGCCACGCCACCCCCATTGTGGAGTGCAGCCCGATCACGATGAACCAGGCCATGGAGATGATGATCTTCACGGCGGAGATCACCACGATCGCGGCCTCGAGCACCGGCACCGGAAGCTGGACGGGAAGCAGGAACCACGTCGTCGGGAAATGCAGCCGGGAGGTCTGGGGGCCGAGCAGCTGATATTCCAGCGCCCTCAGGGCGAGAACGCAGAGGACGATGCCTAAGATCGTGAAC
>DATFQP010000226.1:0-2813 GCA_035264145.1 Propionibacteriaceae bacterium | reverse complement strand
AGGAGAGCTCCTGATGGGTGTACTCGATCCGATCGCAGGCTTCGGGGTGACGTTTCGCACCATGTTCCGCAAGACCTTCACCGCCGAATACCCCAACAAGCCGAAGGTGACGGCGCCACGGTTCCACGGCCGCCACCAGCTGAATCGTTGGCCGGACGGCCTGGAGAAGTGCGTGGGCTGCGAGCTGTGCGCATGGGCCTGCCCAGCGGACGCGATCTATGTCGAGGGCGCCCAGAACACCAACGAGGAGCGCTACTCGCCCGGCGAGCGCTACGGCCGCGTTTATCAGATCAACTACCTGCGCTGCATTCTGTGCGGACTCTGCATCGAGGCTTGCCCCACTCGGGCGCTCACCATGACCAACGAATTCGAACTTGCCGACGACTCGCGGGCCAAGCTGATCTACGAGAAGCAGGACTTGCTGGCGCCGCTGTTGCCCGGCATGGAGGAGCCCCCGCACGAACGGAAACTCGGCGACAACGAGCAGGCCTACTTTCTGGGGCTGCCCGAGACTGGGCATGCCGATGAGCGGGCCGGTGACATTCACGGCGCCAAGCGCCGCAAGGTCAATCAGGGCTTCGTCTATCGGAAGAAGCACACACAGCATGAAGGAACGGGATAGCAGTGATCCCTCTGGTGACGGCGGCCGCATTTGCCTTCTGGATGCTGGCGCCGGTGATGGTTCTGGGCGCGCTCGGCATGATCCTGGCGCGAAAGCCGGTGCACTCGGCTCTATGCCTGGCTGCGGTGATGATCTCCCTGGCCGTCCAGTATGCGGCCCAGGGCGCCCCCTTCCTCTTTGCGGTGCAGATCATCGTCTACACAGGTGCGATCTTGATGCTGTTCCTCTTCGTGCTGATGCTGGTCGGCGTCGACGCAGCCGACTCCCTGGTGGAAACGATCAAGGGCCAGCGGCCGTTGGCGGCGTTGGCGGCCGTCGGCTTCGGTGCCCTGCTCGTGCTGGCCATCGGCAACGCTATTGTCGGCGACCCGGTGGGGCTGGCACGAGCCAACACCGAGAACGGTGGCAACGTGCAGGGCATCGCCGCCTTGATCTTCAACCGCTATGTGTTCGCCTTCGAGGCGACCTCGGCGCTTCTGATCACCGCGGCGGTCGGAGCCATGGTGCTTGCTCATCGAGAACGGCTCGTTTCGAAGCGTTCGCAGGCCGATCTGACGGTTGACCGGATGCGCCGATACGCCGAGTCGGGTCAGCATCCCGGCCCGCTGCCGACGCCCGGAGTCTTCGCCCGGCACAACGCGGTCGACACCCCGGCCCTGTTACCGGACGGCACTGCGTCTGACCTCTCGGTTTCGGCGACTTTGCGCGCTCGAGGCTCGATCCTCGACAGCCGTGACCTCGTCCGCCCCATCGACGAGACGGTGGAGGCGATCGACGCGTCCCATCGCGAGGAGGACCAGTGAGTCCGTCGCACTACATCGTCCTGTCCGCGATCTTGTTCAGCATCGGCGCGGCCGGTTTCTTGATCCGGCGGAACGCCATCGTGGCCTTCATGTGCGTGGAACTGATGCTCAACGCCTCCAACCTGGCGCTGGTCACGTACTCACGGGTGTACGGGAACCTTGACGGCCAGGTCGCGGCCTTCTTCGTCATGGTGGTCGCGGCGGCTGAAGTGGTTGTCGGCTTGGCGATCATCGTCACGATCTTCCGTACCCGACGCTCGGCATCTGTCGACGACGCCAACCTGCTGAAATTCTGAGGACAGATGAACCTGCTGGACGTCGTGACGCCGCTGCCTGCCACCGGCCTGTTCACGTACACCTGGTTGCTGATCGCCATTCCTGCCCTGAGCGCCGCCATCCTGCTGCTCGGCGGCCGCGCCACCGATGCGTGGGGGCATCTGCTTGGCGCCCTGACACCGTTGATCTCCTTCGCGCTGGGCTTGGTGCTGTTTGTCCAACTCGTCGGCCGTGACGTCGCCTCCAGAGCGGTGAGCGTGCCGCTCTACGACTGGATATCCAGCGGTCAGTGGCACGTCGGCGTCGGACTGCTCGTCGACCAGTTGTCGATCGTGTTCGTGTTGTTGATCACTGGGGTCGGCGGCCTCATTCACATCTACTCCATCGGGTACATGGCGCACGACAAGCGGCGGCGCCGGTTCTTTGCCTTTCTCAACCTCTTCGTGGCCGCCATGCTGCTGCTGGTCCTGGCCGACAACTACCTCGTCGTGTTCGTCGGCTGGGAAGGCGTGGGCCTGGCCTCGTACCTGCTCATCGGCTTCTGGCAGCACAAGCCGACTGCCGCGACCGCCGCCAAGAAGGCCTTCGTCGTCAACCGGGTCGGGGACATGGGGATGTCCCTGGCGATCATGCTGATGCTGGCCACCTTTGGATCCTCGGCCTTTGTCGACGTCAACACCGGTGCCGAGCGCATGGGCACGACGATCGCGACCGTCCTTGGCCTGCTGCTGCTGCTGGGCGCCTGCGGGAAGTCCGCGCAGGTGCCGTTGCAGTCCTGGCTGCTGGACGCCATGGAAGGCCCGACTCCGGTCTCCGCACTGATCCACGCGGCGACCATGGTCACCGCGGGGGTGTACCTCGTGACACGCAGCCATGCCATCTTCGTGGAGTCGGAAGCCGCCAGTACGGCAGTGGTGATCGTCGGTGCGGTAACTCTGCTGGCGGGTGCTTGGATCGGCTGCGCCAAGGACGACATCAAAAAGGTATTGGCCGGATCCACCATGTCCCAGATCGGCTACATGATGCTAGCCGCCGGAATCGGCCCGGCCGGCTATGCATTGGCCATCTTCCACCTGCTGACCCACGGCTTCTTCAAGGCGAACATGTTCCTT
>DATFQP010000225.1:0-6727 GCA_035264145.1 Propionibacteriaceae bacterium | reverse complement strand
GAAGGCCGCCCCGGTGCTGTGGTCGCAGGAAGTGATCAAGGACCGCCGGCTGAGAGCTGTGATCTTGAACTCCGGTGGGGCGAACGCTTGCACGGGTTCGGCGGGTTTTGCCGACGCCCACCGGACGGCGGAACTGGTGGCCGATGCCCTTCGACAGGCAGCGGGCACGTTTCCGGTCCAGGTGGGCACGTCTGTTGCCCAGGATCCGTGGGCCGATGTGGGGGCAATCGATGTCGCGGTGTGCTCGACCGGACTCATCGGGATCCGGCTGCCGATGGACAAGGTCTCCTCAGCCATCGGTGATCTGGTGCCCGGGCTCACCCCCGAAGGCGGAGAAGCGGCAGCGCTAGCGATCATGACCACTGACACGGTGCCCAAGCAGGGGAGCTACGCCGACGAGGGCTGGTCGGTCGGGGGCATGGCCAAGGGCGCCGGCATGCTCGCTCCCGGCTTGGCCACCATGCTGGTCACGATCACCACCGACGCCGTCGTCGACCCTGAGCGACTTCCCGGTCAGCTGGCCGAGGCCTGCCGCAAGAGTTTCGAGCGGATCGACAGCGACGGCTGCATGTCAACCAACGACACTGTGATCCTGATGAGCAGCGGGGCTTCCGGCGTCCGCCCGGCGGCCAGGGACTTCCAGGCCGCACTCGACGAGACGTGCGCCGATCTGGCCGCGCAGCTGATCGCCGATGCCGAGGGCGCTTCGCACGACATCTCGATCGCGGTCGAGCACGCGGCGAGCGAGGACGACGCCGTCGAGGTCGGCCGGGCCGTTGCTCGCAGCAACCTGCTCAAGTGCGCGATCTTCGGCCAGGATCCCAACTGGGGAAGAGTCTTGGCGGCCGTCGGCACAACCGCCGCCGACTTCGAACCCGACCGGATCGACGTCTCCTTCAACGGCGTGCAGGTGTGTCGCGACGGGGGCATCGGCGAGTCACGGGAGCTGGTCGAACTCAGTGGCCGCAAGGTCGACATCGTCGTGAACCTCCGCAACGGCCGCCATGGCGCGAACATCTGGACCAACGATTTGACTTACGACTACGTCAGGGAGAACGCGGAGTACTCGACATGAGCGCGCCTGCCATTCCGACCCGGGATCAGCCTGGTCAGCCAGCCGGCCCGACCCCCCTGGAAGCCCCCGCGAATCGCGGGTTGACCCTGGTCGAGAAGGCCGCCATCCTCACCGAGGCGCTGCCCTGGCTGGAAACCTACGCAGGCAAGACTGTGGTGATCAAGTACGGCGGCAACGCCATGATCGACGACGAACTCAAGCGCGCGTTCGCGTCCGACATCGTGTTCATGAAGCGCTGCGGTGTCCATCCGGTGATCGTGCACGGGGGCGGACCGCAGATCACGAGCATGCTGACGCGGCTCGGCATCCCGTCGGAGTTTCGCGGCGGCTTCCGGGTCACCACACCGGAGGCCATGGACGTCGTTCGGATGGTGCTGGTCGGCCAGGTCGGCCGCGATCTCGTCGGGTTGATCAACGCCCGCAGCAGTGTGGCGATCGGCATGTCCGGTGAGGACGGGAGCCTGTTCACCGCCCAGCGGCGAGGGGTGGTCGTGGACGGCCAGGAGGTCGACCTCGGCCTGGTTGGCGATGTGGTCGAAGTACGCACCGAGGCAATCGCCGGTCTGATCGCGGCTGGACGCGTGCCCGTAGTGGCGAGCATTGCCCCTGATCATGACGGCGTGGTGCACAACGTGAACGCCGATACCGCGGCAGCCGCGCTGGCGGTTGCCCTGTCGGCGGAACGCCTGGTCGTCCTCACCGACGTGGAAGGCCTGTACCGGGACTGGCCGAACAGCACCGACGTCATCACCGAGCTGTCGGCATCTGAGCTGCGCGAGCTGATGCCCACACTCGAATCCGGCATGGTGCCGAAAATGGAAGCCTGCCTCCGTGCCGTTGAAGGCGGGCTGACCCGCGCCACCATCACCGACGGCCGGATCCCTCACGCACTGCTACTGGAGATCTTCACCAATGCCGGCATCGGCACCATGGTGACCCAGGACGGCCTCATCCGGCTCGGCAGCCGAGTCTTTCCGCGCGAGGAAGGTATCCCGCCGCACGAGCTGGCCAACGGGGAGTTCGGGCCCGCTCCGCTCGGCGAACCGATCGTCGGGACGAGATCGTGACTGCGACTCCTCCAGACCAGGTTTTAGCTGCGCCCGATCCGATCATCACGAGTCGGGAGCTGTCGGGGCCGCCCGACGCGAGCTCCTCGAGCGCGGTGCTCGATGGGTACGCGCATTCGATGATGAACACGTTCGGCCCACCCAAGCGGGTCTTCGTCCGCGGTGAGGGCTGTTACGTCTGGGACGCCAACGGCCGCCGCTACCTCGACTTGCTGGCGGGCATTGCGGTCAATGCCCTTGGCCATGCCCACCCGACCGTGCTGTCCGCGATCACCGGGCAGATCGCCACCCTGGGGCACGTCTCCAACTTCTTCGCCACGCCGGCCCAGGTCGCCCTGGCCTCACGCCTGACCGCCATGACCGGTGCTGATGACGCTCGGGTGTTTTTCACCAACTCGGGCACAGAGGCCAACGAGGCGGGCTTCAAGATCACCAGGATGACCGGGCGCACCAAGATCATCTCGACCGAAGGTGCGTTCCACGGGCGTTCGATGGGCTCGTTGGCGTTGACCCACAACCCCAAATACCGGGAGCCCTTCCTGCCGTTGCCCGCGGAGGTGATCTTCGTCCCGTACGGAGATGCGGAGGCTCTGGCCGCGGCGGTCAGTGATGAGGTGGCGGCGGTCATATTGGAGCCGATCCAGGGCGAAAACGGCATTGTCGTGCCTCCACCGGGATACCTCCGCAGGGCTCGTCAGATCTGTGATCAGCATGGGGCTCTGCTTTGGATGGACGAGGTCCAGACCGGGATGGGCCGGGCGGGCGCCTGGCTCCTGCACGTCGACGAGGGCATTCGGGCCGACATCGTCACGCTGGCAAAGGGGCTTGGCAATGGATTCCCGATCGGCGCTTGCCTGGCGACGGGCAAGGCCGCTCGGCTGCTCGGTCCCGGCAGCCACGGCAGCACCTTCGGCGGCAATCCCGTCGCGGCCATCGCCGGCCTCGCAGTGATCGCGGTCATCGAGCGCGACGGCTTGCTTGACCACGTCACGGCGATGGGGGAGCACCTGACAAGTGCCATCGATCAGCTGGCGCATCCGCTGATTATCGGTGTCCGCGGCCGCGGGCTGCTTCGCGGAATCGTCCTCGCCGAGCCGGTGGCGGCCGCCGTTTCGGATGCCGCGCTCGATGCGGGCTACATCGTCAACGCTCCCGGTCCGCAGGTGCTCAGGCTGGCGCCACCGCTGGTGGTCACGGCCGGCCAGCTGGACACATTCGTCGCTGCCTTGCCCGGCTTGCTGGACCGGACCCGGGAGGCGGGTTAGCCATGCGTCATTTCCTCGCCGACGACGACCTCTCCTCGGCCGAGCAGATCCAGATCCTCGACCTCGCCGACGAATTCAAGAACCAGCCGTTCCGGCACGCGGTCTTTGCCGGGCCGCGAAGCGTGGCCGTGTTGTTCGACAAGCCAACCCTGCGTACCCAGGCTTCCTTCGCGGCTGGCATCGCCGAACTCGGCGGCTATCCGATGATCGTCGACGGACGGCTGGCCGGCATCGGGGTCCGGGAATCCATCGCGGACACCGCCCGGGTCCTGAGCCGGCAGTGCGCGGCGATCGTCTGGCGCACGTTCGGCCAGGATCGGCTCGAAGAGATGGCGGCCAACGCCGGAGTTCCGGTCATCAACGCGCTGACCGACAGCTATCACCCATGCCAGCTCCTGGCCGACCTGCAGACGATCAGGCAGCACAAGGCCGCACTGACTGGCCTGACCCTGGCCTACGTCGGCGACGGAGCCAACAACATGGCGCAGTCGTACGTGCTGGGCGGCGCCAGGGCCGGACTGCACGTGCGGATCGGTGCTCCGGCGGGGTTCCTGCCGGATACAGCCGTCTTGGCGCGTGCCGAGGAAGCAGCAACAGCCTCGGGTGGCAGCGTGACTTTGACCGACTCGGCCGTCGACGCCGTCTCCGGCTCCGAGGTCGTCGCGACCGACACCTGGGTGTCGATGGGGCAGGAGAGTGACGGGCAGGATCGGCAGACGATCTTCGCGCCGTACGCGTTGACCGGACAACTGTTGAGCCATGCGGCGCCGGACGCCATCGTGCTGCACTGCCTGCCTGCGTACCGCGGTAAGGAGATCGCCGCCGAGGTGATCGACGGTGCCCAGTCGGTGGTCTGGGATGAGGCCGAGAATCGTCGCCATGTGCAAAAGGCCGTTCTGGCCTTCCTTGATGAGAAGGCCAGAACCGAGTCTGAGCCAGTCCTACGGCGCTCGTCGACACCTACAGGACGCGGTCCTTCGACATATTCCGGAGACGCGTCATGACCACGTTCGCTTCGAAGCTAGGCGAAGGCGGCCGAGCCTTGAGCCCCGCGCAAAAAACAACGACGAAGGCCGCGCGTCAGGCCAAGATCATCTCCTTGCTGGCGACACAACAGGTACGGTCCCAAACTGAACTGGCCGACCTGCTCGCATCCGATGGCATCCAGGTCAACCAGGGCACGCTTTCCCGTGATTTGCTCGAGGTCGGAGCAGTCCGCGTGCGGGGCCGCGATGGCCATTTGATCTACGCGGTTCCGGGTGAGGGTGGCGACCGCACGCCGCAGGTAGGGGAATTCGCCACCTTCGAGGGGCGGCTGGCCAGGCTCTGCAGCGAGGTGCTGGTCAGCGCGGAAGCGTCGGCCAACCTGGTCGTGCTGCGCACCCCGCCCGGTGCTGCGCAGTACTTCGCCTCAGCGATCGACCGGGTGAGCTGGGAAGCCGTTCTCGGCACCATCGCCGGAGACGACACCATCGTCCTGGTCAGCCGAGACGCGCAGGGCGGCGCGGACGTCGCTGAGCGGTTCTTGATCATGAGCCGCACCGGCAAGCCGGCGTTGGACGCTTCAGGCACGACAACCAAGGAGTGAGACGTGAGTGATCGGATTGTCTTGGCCTACTCGGGCGGCCTGGACACCAGCGTGTGCATCGGCTGGCTGACCGAGCAGACCGGCCAGGAGGTCATCGCCGTCGCCGTGGACGTGGGTCAGGGCGGTGAAGACATGGAGGTGATCCGTTCCCGTGCCTTGGACTGCGGTGCAGTCGAGGCGGTCGTGGTGGACGCCAAGGATGAATTCGCCGAAGACTTCTGCCTGCCGGCCATGCGGGCCAACGCCCTCTACATGGACCGCTATCCCCTCGTCAGCTCCCTCTCCCGGCCGCTCATCGTGCGGCACCTGGCGGCGATCGCCCGGTCGCACAAAGCCAGTACCGTCTCGCACGGCTGCACCGGCAAGGGCAATGATCAAGTGCGGTTCGAAGTCGGCATCGCCAACCTGGCGCCGGAGCTGAAGGTGATCGCGCCGGTCCGCGACTATGCGTGGACCCGTGAAAAGGCAATCGCCTACGCGGAGGAGAAGGGCCTGCCGATTGCAACGAGCAAGTCCTCGCCCTACTCGATCGACCAGAATGTCTGGGGCCGTGCCGTCGAGACCGGGTTTCTGGAGGACATCTGGACCGGACCCATCGAGGACGTCTACGCCTATACCGCTGATCCGACAGTCCCTCGCGATCCGGACGAGGTGGTGATCACCTTCGAAGCGGGCGTACCGATCGCCATCGACGGCGAGAAGGTCTCCATGCTGCAAGCGATCCAGGTCCTCAACGAGCGCGCGGGCGCCCAGGGCGTCGGGCGTCTCGATCTGGTCGAGGACCGGCTCGTCGGCATCAAGAGCCGGGAAGTGTACGAAGCACCCGGTGCCATCGCTTTGATTGCCGCTCATATGGAACTGGAGAACGTGACGATCGAGCGCGAGTTCGCCCGCTTCAAGCGGGGAGTCGACCAGCGCTGGGGTGAGCTGGTCTACGACGGCCAGTGGTTCTCCCCACTCAAGCGTGGACTCGACGCCTTCATCGACGAAGCACAGGGCGCGGTGTCGGGTGACATCCGGATGATCCTGCATGCGGGACGAGCGACGGTGACCGGCCGGCGCAGTGAGCTCAGCCTCTACGACTTCAATCTCGCCACCTACGACGAGGGCGATGTCTTCGACCAGTCCCAGGCGCGCGGCTTCATCGAGATCTACGGCTTGTCGAGCAGGATCGCGGCCCGCCGAGACGCCGGCCTGTCTTGACCGGTGCTGAGCCGGGGGGGGCGACCCCCCCGAGCCCCCCCGCAGAAGAGCAAGGTCTTGAGCCGGGGGGGGCGACCCCCCCGAGCCCCCCCGCAAGAGAACATGGGGGCCGGTTGTGGGGCGGCCGGTTCGGCAGCGGTCCGGCCGAGGCTATGTCAGCGCTCAGCCGATCGACGCACTTCGACTGGCGGCTGGCCCCGTACGACATCGTCGGTTCCAGGGCCCACGCCCGGGCATTGCGCCGGTCAGATCTGTTGACGGAGAGCGAGCTGGCGGAACTGATCGCGGGCTTGGATCAGCTCGCATCCGAAGTGGCGTCCGGAGCCTTTCGCCCATCCGAGACCGACGAGGATGTGCATGGCGCTCTCGAGCGCAGGCTGATCGAGGTTCTTGGCCCCGATCTCGGTGGCCGGATTCGCGCCGGCCGATCCCGCAATGATCAGATTGCGACGCTGATCCGCCTGTACCTGCGGGAGGCCATGCACCGGCTCACCGACGGACTGCACGAGGTGATTGGCGCCCTCTCTGA